>JABWBL010000215.1 GCA_013360535.1 Planctomycetaceae bacterium | reverse complement strand
CGCCGAACAGCGCGAGCGCACCGAGCCCCAGCAGCGTGCGGCGACGTGCGCGCGCGTGCTCGCTGCACAACCCGATGCGCACGTCGGCGCGCTTGCGCACGACGAGGGCCACGATCGCGTAGGTGAGGAGGCCCGCGAGGATCAGGAGCGCCCACCACGGCGAATGCCAGTAGAGCTTGCGGTCGAGGTGGACCTCCGCCGGAGCGTTGCAGCGCACGCAGCGCTGGGGGAGCTGCGCACCTTGCTCGAGCCGCAGCAGCTTGCCGTCGCGCCACACGCGGCCGCGTCCTTCGGGGGAATGCAGCAGCTCGGCGTGCGGTGCGGCGTACGGATTGTCCTGCGCGGGGGAAGCGAGCGGCATGCGGGGCTCCAACGGGAGTGGGGATGCCCCGCGTTCGATCCCGCGCCCGCTGGAACTTGTGCCTGCGAGGTCCCGAAAGGCTGGAAAGGTCGCGGGCCCCCCCGGTTGCCCGTGGGGCCCGCGCAAGAACTTCGCCCTCTGCTGCGGCGAGAGCCGGCGCCTGCGCGCCCGGAGGCTCGTCACGGCACGGTGATTCGGATCGCGGCGGTGCCGTGTCCGCTTCCATCACCGCGGTAGCGGCTCCACACCTGCAGGAAGATCTCGTTGCCCCGCACGTGGGCGAAGGGGTCGGGCGCGAGCAGGTTGGAGAGCTGCACCTGGAACGTGCCGGTGACCCACAGGTAGCCCATGTCGTCGACCGTCGAGCGCACGGAGTCGGTGGAGACGTCGAAGCCCGGCGGAGCCCACTGGTCCGTCCACAGTTGCGTGCCGGACTCGTCGATGCGCGTGGAGACGACACGCGGCGGCGCGGAGCCCGTGGGGGAGCTCCACGTGCCCGTGAAGTACGCGCCACCACCGCGGCACGTGTGGGCCTGCTCGAAGTGCACACCGGCGGGCGACGGATCGGTGTCCCAAGCCAGTGCTCCGGCTGCGTCGCGGCAGCGCACGCGCGTGGACTGGCTCGTGCCGCTCACCGAGCGCACCGCGAAGACCATGCGACCCTCGGCGGTCGCTGCCAGGGCCGTCACCTGATCGTCGGCGCCTGCGAGCGGGGTGGTCTCGCCGACGCTCCAGCGTTGCGTGATCTGGGCACTCGCGAGCGGAGCGAACAGGAACAGGGCGAGCGCGGGGAGACCGTGAAAGCGCGCGAACGTCGAAGCCATGACGCGACTCCTCGAAGAAACTCGAAGGGAGCGCGCCGCCGGGTCGCGCGGAGAGGCGCGGAGAGCGCCAGACTAGGCCGAGTGTCGTCGTGGTGGAGCGCACCACAAGTGCAGAGGGCGCGCCCGCTCCTTACGAACCGAACACGAGCTGGAACAGGCGGCGGACCGAAGCGTCGGTCGAGAGTTGCTCGAGCTCATCGGGCGCGACCCAACGCAGCGCGTGCGATTCGTCGGACAGCACTTCGACCGCGCCGGGCGGCGCGACGACGAGGAAACGTGTGTCGTAGTGCAGGTGCTCGGGCTCCGGCTCGCGCCCAGGACCGCCGGGGCGCGCGGGAATCGGATGGATGTCGAGGTCGAGCGGCGTCGGCAGCACGAGCAGGTCGGCGATGCCACCTTCTTCGAACGCCTCCCGCAGCGCGACGTGCGCGAGGTTCGCGTCGCCGTCGCAATGACCACCGAGCTGCAGCCAGCGGCCGAGTTTCTTGTGGTGGGTGAGCAGCGCGCGCTCGAAGTTGGCGTCGACGACGAGTGCGCTCGCGGTCAGATGCCCTTCGAGCAACGTGCGGCGGTGCGCGTCGTGCGGGTGGCGCTGGATCAGCTCGAGCATGCGCCGCTGGAAGTCCGCCTGCGCCTCGTCCGCGGGCTCGAAATGATCGAGCAGGTGGAACGCGTGGCTCAAGTCCGCGGTCGGCTCGAGCCAGGGATCCCCCAGCCGAGCCGCCGTCGAGAGGTCAAACGCCTGCGCCACCGAGTGCGTCAGTCGCGCAGGAGCTGCGCGTACTTGCCAGCGCGCGACTTCGGCTTGAGGCCGCGCCGCTTGCGCTCGGCCTCGCGCCACTCGTGGTAGGCCTCGAAGTCGCCGGCGAAGAAGTTGACCTCGGGTCCCTTGCCGTCCTCGACCTCGCCTTCGAAGGCGAGGATGTGCGTCGCGACGCGGTTCAGGAAGTAGCGGTCGTGGCTGACCACGATGGCGGAGCCGGGGTACTCGCTGATCGCCTCCTCGAGCACGCGCAACGTCTCGAGGTCGAGGTCGTTGGTCGGTTCGTCCATCAGGATGACGTTGGCCGGCTCGCGCAGCATTTTCGCGAGCAGCACGCGGTTGCGCATGCCGCCCGAGCACTCGCCGAGCAGCTTCTGCTGGTCCTCGCCCTTGAAGTTGAAGCGCGCGACGTAGGCGCGGCCGTCGAGGATCTTGCCGCCGTAGGGAATCTGCGGGTTGCCCTCGGTGATGTTGTCGTAGACCGACTTCTGGTCGTCGAGGATCGCGCGCGACTGGTCGAGGTAGCGCAGGAGCACCGTCGAGCCCATTTCGACCGTGCCGCTGTCGGGCTTCTCCTTGCCCATGATCATCTTCAGCGTCGTCGACTTGCCGACGCCGTTCGCGCCGACCACGCCGAGGATCGAGCCCGGCGGCATCTCGAACGAGAGCTTGTTGAGCAGCACTCGCTCGCCGAAGGCCTTCGACACGCCCTTGAAGTGGATCACCTTGTCGCCCAAGCGCGGGCCCGGCGGGATGCGCAGCTCGACGGCCTCGACGGCGTCTTCGGCGCGCTGCTGCATCAGCTGCTTGTAGCGCTCTTCGCGCCACTTCGCGCGCTTGCGCCGCGCCGCGGGCGACTGGCCGAGCCACTCGCGTTCCTTGGCGAGCATCTTCTCGCGCGACTCGTTCGCCGACGAACGCTCCTGCAGGATCTTCTGCTTGGCGGCGAGGTAATCGGAGTAGTTGCCCTTGTACGGCATCGCGCGGCCACGCTCGATCTCGAGCATCCAGCCGACGACGTTGTCGAGGAAGTAGCGGTCGTGGGTGATCAGGATCACCGTGCCCTGGTACTCCTTCAGGTGCTGCTCGAGCCACTCGACCGAGTCCGCGTCGAGGTGGTTGGTGGGTTCGTCGAGCAGCAGCATGTCGGGGTGCTGCAGCAGCAACTTGCACAGCGCGACGCGGCGGCGCTCGCCGCCGGAGAGCTTCGTCACGTCCGCATCCATCGGCGGCAGGTCGAGCGCCGTGGCCGCTTGCTCGAGGCGGTTCTCGAGGTTCCACACGTCCTTGTGGTCCATCTCCTCCTGCAGCTTGGCGAAGAGCTCCTCCTTGCCGTCCATGTCGGCGCACACTTCGTTGTAGTGCGCCTCCAGGTCGTGCAGCTCCTTCACCGCCTGCTTCAGGTTGCCCGCGACGTCCTTGGTCTCGTCGAGCGGCGGCTCCTGCGACAGGTAGCCGATCGAATAGTCGCCGACCTTCATCGCGACGCCTTCGAAGTTCTTGTCCTCGCCGGCCATGATGCGCAGCAGCGTCGACTTGCCGGCGCCGTTGGGCCCGATCAGGCCGATCTTGGCGCCTTCGAGGAAGGACAGGGTGATGCCCTTGAGCACCTCGACCTGCCCGAAGTACTTCTTCAGGTCCTGAAGCTGGAAGATGATCTTGTCGGCCATGGGGGCGAAGAGGATAGCGTCCCTCGCCCCGCCGCGCACCGCGGCTCGCGTCAGCGCGGCCCTGCTAACGAGCGGAGACGCGGTAGATCTCGACCGGCGGGCCGACGGCCGAGGCCGTGAGCACGCGCCAGATCACCGCCGGCGCGACATCCATGGGCTGGAACGGGATCGGCACCACCCGCCACGGCCCGCTCTCGTGCGGCGCTGCTCGCCAGAGGAGCTCGCCCCGCGCCACGACCGCGTCGTAGAAGGCGCGCTCCGAAGGGTGCCCGGCGAGCTTGCCTCCCGCGAGGACGTAGATGCCCGGCCCGAGCGCGTCGAGGAAACCTTGGGGGTTCTCGGCGATCGAGTCGGCGGTCTGGAAGCCGAGCTCCTTCGAGGCGCCGATGTAGCGCACGAGCCAGCGCGGCTCCGGCAGCGGGTTGCCCTTGCGGTGACCCTGATACTTCGCCCAGCGCGAGTAGGCGATGCGCCGCTGCCCGCGCGCGTTGAACAGGCTCTCGTCCGTGCGCGCGAGCGGCAGGTCGATCGTCGGTGCGACGTACAGCGGCGTCGTCGCGGGATCGAAGGTCGCGCCGACGAACCGTGCGGCGAGCTCCATCGGATCGTCGCTCGCTCGCAGCCACGAGAGCTTCGCGCAAGCGAGCGCCTGCAGCGCGAGCGCCGCGAGTCCGAGCGCGACGACGGAACGCTTCAGCGCGGGCGCGAGAGTGGGGCTCGCCGCGCAACGCCCGAGACCGAAGGCCGCGAACGTCGCGAGGTACGGCAACATCGGGATGAGGAAGCGGTCGTAGGTCTCGTCGAAGCTCGCGAGCACGAGTCCCATCGGCAGCACGTAAGCGAGCACGACCCAGCGCTCGTGCGAGGCGGCGTTCGAGCTCCTGCGCGTCCGCAGCCACGTGACCAGCGCGAGCACGAGCAGCAGCGCGAGTCCCGGCTCGTAGTTGCCGAGCGTGCGCAGGATCGTGCGCACGCCGCCGAAGGAAAACTGCGCGAAATCGACCGTGTGGCGCCCGAAGGTCACGCCGTCCTCGGTCTGCTCCATCTTCGCGGCGATGTCGGGGTTCGCCGAAGCGAAGAAGAACGGATAGAAGAGACGCAACCCGAGCGCGACGAGCGCGACCGGCACGAAAAGCTTCAGGTGGTCGCTCGCGCGCCGCGGCCCGGCGCGCAGGAAGTGCGCCGCGAGACCTGCGAGCACGACCGCCGCGCCGTTGTGCAGCACGCCGACGCCCAGTGCCGCCGCGAGCCCCGCGAGCCCATAGTTGGCCCAGCTCGGACTTGCGCGCAGCCGCAGCGCCGCGACGACGGCAAGCAGCATGAACGGCGCCGCCGCCGCGTGTGGGCGCGCCTGCTGCGCGAACGTGTGCGTCAGCAGGCTCGCGGACACCAGCGCGCTCGCGAACAGCGCCCAGGGCGGCGAAGTGAACCGGCGCGCGAGCAGGTAACTGAGCGGCACCGTCAGGCACGAGAGCAGCGCGATGAAGATGCGCGTCTCGGTGAAGAGCGACTTGCAGGCGGCGAGGTGCTCGTCCAAGGTCTGCGGCGTCTGGGCGACCTCGACGACGCGCGGCATCGCCCGCAGCAGGTACGGCAACAGGTACGGGTAGGCGTCGGTGTAGCCCGATTCCTCGTCGGCGTTGCCGGTGCGCTCGACGCGCAGGTGCTGCACGAGCTGCGTGTCCTGCTCGGTCCACTGCGGCTCGAGAAAGTCGATGCCGACGAGCCGGAGGGCGAGCGTGCAGAGCACGAGCAGCGCGAGCGCCGCGGGCACGAGTCGACGGGAAGCCATGTCTCGTTCCACTTTTGCCGCGCGCGCGGCGCTCCGCAAGGGTGGGGGCGGGACGCGGGTCGCGCTCGACTGCTATTCTCTCCGCCTCGCGAATCGTCGCGGAGCACGCCAAACATGACGACGAACTTCCTCAAGGAACTGGGCATTGAAGGCACCAACCCCGGCGCGTACGACGGCCGCTGGATCGACGGCTCGGGCCCGCTGCTCGAGAGCCGCAACCCCGCGACCGGCGAGGTGATCGCGCGCGTGCGCCAGGCCGGCCGCCCCGAGTACGACCGCGTCGTCGCCGCCTCCCACGAGGCCTTCCTGCGCTGGCGTGCGGTGCCCGCGCCCAAGCGCGGCGAGATCGTGCGCCGCATGGGCGACGCGATCCGCCACAAGAAGGACCCGCTCGGCCGCCTGATCTCGCTCGAGATGGGCAAGATCCTGCAGGAAGGCTGGGGCGAGGTGCAGGAAGCGATCGACATGGCGGACTTCGCCGTCGGCCAGTCGCGCATGCTGTACGGCCTCTCGATGCACTCCGAGCGCCCCGGCCACGCGATGCGCGAGCAGTGGCATCCGCTCGGCACCGTCGGTGTCATCACGGCCTTCAACTTCCCGATGGCCGTGTGGGCCTGGAACTCGATGCTCGCCTACATCTGCGGCAATCCGTGCGTGTGGAAGCCGTCGGGCCACACGCCGCTGTGCGCGATCGGACTCACGAACGTCGTGCGGCCCGTGCTCGAGGCCGAGGGCTTCGGAGCGCTCGCCGGACTCCTGATCGGGCCCTCGTCGCAGGTCGGCCAGCCGATGCTCGAGGACGCGCGCGTGCCGCTGGTGAGCTTCACCGGTTCGACCGCGGTCGGCCGCACCGTCGCCGCGCAGGTCGCGCAGCGCTT
>JABWBL010000214.1 GCA_013360535.1 Planctomycetaceae bacterium | reverse complement strand
GATGCGTCCCAGCGCCGCCTCGAGGGCCCTCACTTGGCCCCTCTGCAGCGCCGCGCCTCGTGCGACCGGACCTCCGGCCGCCGCCTGTGTGTTCCTGCTTCTCCCCAAGTGCCTGACGGCCCGGCGCGGCCCCCCTCTCGGGCCCGCCCGTCCGCTTCCCCACCCCCGTTTTCGCCCCCCTTCCCCCTGCTTCTGGAGGGAAGTTGCATTTCCGGCCCCGCCTCCGGAGGCGTCTTCCGCACGCCGACTCGCGGATCCTGCAGTGTGCCGTCTCTGTTGCCTCACACAGCCAACACGATCAGAGCCACCACGACCAGCACCCCGTGCACCACGCCGTGCCACGCGGGGCGCGCGCGTTCCGTGCGAAGCGCCGCGATCCCCAGCCCCAGCGCCACCGTCACATAGACGAACGCGATGGGAATCGTCTCGATCCGCTCGTATCCGCCCAGGGTACGCATCCACACGAACGTCGCGAGCGCGAGCGCATGAAACAGCATTGTTCCCTTGAGCAGCGTCATCGACTTCAACCTCGCCGCAGTACTCACGCGACTGCTGCGGTGTGAATTCAAGGTCCGCTCCTCGCACGCTCGAGTCGGCACTCCCCTGTCGCATCGTGGCCGACACCGTTCGCCTTCTCGCGCGCTTCCTTCAGGTGCTTCGCCACCAACTCCTCGAGCCCCGGGTTCCAGGCGGGCGTGCCGTGAGAACAGTAAAAGCGGCCTGCGAACCGGGCGTTCGCTACGTTCGAGGACGGCGACTCCGAAGACGGTGCGGGGGTCGCGGAACGACACGCCATCGTCATCGAGAGCGCCACGCCCAGCACGCCCGCGATTCGCAGCCGCCTCCACGCGTGCGGTCCAAGTCCGCGCAGCGCCACGTGTCGACGATCGTGCGCCTTCATCGTGAAACTGACGATCAGCCCATCGCCGAAAACTGTCAAGGTGCGTGCGAGCCCTGTCATCGGCGTGCGCCGAGTAGAGGAGGGACGGCTGCCGACTTCCGCTTGGTCACTCGAGGACCGGGTTCCAGATCGCGGGGCGGCCGGAGCGGAAACTGCCGGGTTTGACCTCGGCCTTGCGACCGTCGAGGTGTGCGGCGATCCACTGGAAATCCGGAGACACGTTGAAGATCCGGAAGAGGCCTTCCTCGTCGGCGCGCACCCAGTGGGAGATCGAGGGATCGCCCATCCACGCGTGCACCACCGCGAACGCCGCGGGCACGCGGGCGGGTGAGCACACGCGTCCCTCGACGGTGAGCCCCTTGTCGAGCCGCAGGGTCACGGTGTCGCCGTGCTCCACGACCTCGAACTCGAGAAGGGGCTGCTCGAACGGCTTGAGGTGGGTCGGCGGCGTCACTCCTCCACCGGCGAGACAGAAGGCCTTGGTGTCGGGAGCGAAGCCGGCTGCGCGTGCACTGATGCGGAACTCCCGGCGAGGAAGCCCCCGCAGCTCGGCGCGGCCTTTGGCGTCGGTAACGACCTTCCAAAGCACCGGGGAGTTGTGGTTCCACGGCTCCTTTTCCTCGGCGGGAATCTCTGCCCTCGAGCTCACGAAGACGACTTGCAGGTAGACGTCTGCCTCTGGGATCGCACTACCCTCGCCGTTGACGACCTGAACCGTGATCGACGCACCCTCGGCCCCGAGGGTGAAGTCCAACTTCGGCTCCGTGTCGAAGATGCCGAGCTCCAAGTGCTGCACTGCAGAGGGGATGAAGCCCTCCCCCACGGCGCAGAGCTCGAGCTTGAAGGGATAGTGCTGGACCCGCGCGACGTAGTTCCCGTCGCCGTCGGTTCGTGCGATGGGCCCCAAGGAATCGTGTGCGGAGTGAAGCTGGAAAATCCCCGCGCCCGCGACGCGCCGGCCGCTTCGATCGACGACCGTTCCTCGCAGCAACACGGAGAGTTGGACCCCCACTTCGATCACGTGGTCTTGCCCCGCCATCACTTGGGTACGGCCCACCGAAACCGTGGGGTACCCGTCCACTTCGACAACTCCCGTCGCGACGCGCTCGAAACGGCACTCGCCGCGTTCGTCCGTCAGCGCCGTCGGAGTTCGCTCCGGCAACAAGTTCGAGCCCAGCGGTCCGCGCCGCAACCACACGGAGACATTGGAGGCCGGTTTGCGGCTCCGTGACTCGAAGACGCGCACCCGAACGCTCCCGTACTCGAGTTTCGCCGGCGCCCAGTTCGGCGGGAGCGGCGAGAACTCCACCAGCTCGGGGAGCGCTTGTGGTTCCGGCTCCCGCTGCGCCGGCGTCGGCTCCACCGGCGGAGCGACGGGCTCCGGCACGACGTCCACTTCTTCCTCGTCGACAGCCGCCGTCAACACTTCAGGTTCCGCCACCACGACCGGCTCCGACAGAACTGGCTCGACCGCGCTCGACTCTCCACGCGGCCCGCTCGAAACGAACACGAGCACGACGACCGCCACGACGCCCAGCGCCGCAGCCACCAGCAGCATCCTAATTCTGGTCCGACTCGTCATTCTTCGCCGCTCCAGCAGCCCACAGTCCAGCGCAAGGTAGCCGCGGCGTGGCCCGTGGTCACCGTCGAGAGAAGAACTGCGCGCCTCGCCGCGAGAAGCGCCGTGTCGGCGTGTCGTTCGTCGCGCGCGCAGTTTCCCGCGGCTGTTTCGTGGTTTTGGCGACGGACAGCAGGTGCGAGTGCGCCTTCACGAACGGCGGGCGCAAGAGCGCCTGCGGGCACGCGCAGCGCAGGGCTCGGGGCCTCTCGCGTGACGGCAAGTCGCGCGGGAGGAGCGGCCCGGCGCTGGGCGACTCGAACGAATGACACTCTCCTTTTCTCCATTTCCATCGGACAAACCATGCAATTCCTCGGACAGACCGAATCCATGTTCCAGCCCGCGAGTGCGGCGCTGCGGCGCCTCGCACGCGGCCTCGGGCTCGCGTTGATCGTCGGCACGACGACCGTGATCGCGTCGCAAGGCGCGTACGCGCAGGCCGGCAACCACAGCCTCGTGTGGACCACGGGCGACATCATCCACATCGATCCGGCGAGCCCGTTCAGCGGCACGCGCTGGGGCTCGGGCGGCAATCCGCTGCTCGGCACCGCGGCGCAGCCCTACAACGACGTGTCGGCGGCGGTGAACGACATGCTCTGGGATCCCAACGCGGCGCCGGTGTTCCCGGTGGTGTTCAACGTGCGCGACAACGGCACGGCGGTGACCTCGTACTCCGTCTCGAACCTGCGGCTGCCCGCCCACGGCGTGAAGTTGCAGACGCTGTCGAATGCGGAGATCGCGCTCGACGGCGGCATGACGAGCAGCCCGGTCCTCGTCGTCGACACCGAAGGCCCGCGCTTCTACTCGGGCGGGACCATGCCGGCGAGCATCATCCAGGGCTTCACGATCCGCAACGGCGGCACTGGCGTCGAGCTGCGGGTCGCGAGCGTGACCTCGGACAAGCCGATCAAGACCGAGGTCCGCGACTGCGTGATCACCGAGAACAAGTTCCAGCAGGTGTTCCCCAACCCGACCCCGCCCGGTGGCGTGGCCGGCGGCGGCACGGGGATTCGCATCATCTCGAACACCTCGGCGCCGACGCAGTACGTGATCGAGAACAACGAGATCTCGCGCCACGGCGACTTCTTCTTCGGTGACATCGGCCCCTCGAGCCGCGGCATCTACATCACCGTCTACCCCACCCGCGAGGACTCGACGCTGATCCGCGGCAACCGCATGTACGAGCAGGAGACCGGCATCCAGATCCAGGCGACGAGCCAGAGCTGGGCGCGTCCGCGGGTCCTCTCGAACTTCCTGTGGGAGCAGGAACAGCACGTGTTCTCGCAGGAAGGCGGGGCCGCGCTGTTCAACAACACGATCTACCGCGCGCGCGACTTCTGCATGGGGCCCGACCGGCACGTCGTGCACCACCAGGCGACGCCGGTCGCCGCGGATGTGGACCCGCGCGCCGAACGCGCCGCGATGATCGTCCGCAACTGCATCATCGAGCACGACGAGGTCAACACGCCGGCGGTCGAGCCGGGTGGCACGCCGGCCTTCCCGCCGACGTGGGACGTCGACTCGTTCTGCGGGGGTGGCAGCGTGTTCCTGTCCAACTCGGACATCGAGGCGGTCATCGGCGTGGCCCCGAGCAACTTCCCCGGGACTCCGGGCGCGGTGGCGTGCTCGGTCACGCCGCTCGGCACGCGGCTCGTGATGCTGTCGGGCAACTTCCAGGCTCGCATGCAGGGCTTCGTCAGCCCGACGACGCCGTCGCCGGACCTCCACCTGCTCTCGACCGCGCTGCAGGCGGAGTCGGGTGACGCGAAGGACATCGAGCCCGGCATCGCGATGATCCTCGTCGGCCAGAGCTGGCTGCCCTGCGATGTCCGCACGGACGTCGATGGGCACGTGCGCCTCGTCGACCTCAACCGCGACGGCAAGCTCGTTCCCGACCGCGGTGGGGACGAGGCCTGCACGCCGCCGCAGTTCGGCATGACGCTCGAGGCGCTGAACGTCGACCGCACCGGCAACCTCCCGGCGGGCGCGACGGTCACGTTCCTCCTGCGGGGCATGCCCAACGACGTCGCGCTGGTCCAGGGCTGGCTCGACTGCCCGACCGACTCGAACGATGACGTCGTGTTCAACAACCAGGTGTTCCTGCCGCTCGGCAACCTGCTGGTGCCGCAGTGTGGCGCCGTCAACAGCCCGCTGATCGTGCTCGATGCCGCGGGCATCGGCGTCTTCTCGCTGCCGCTGGCGGGCCTGCCGGAAACGCAGGTCTACTTCCAGGCGATCGGTCTCACCCTCGGAAGCAACCCGGGGCTCGGCACGGCGAGCAACCGCGTGCGCGTCGAGCTGAACTGAACCTGGCCTGAGGGAAGTGAACGAGGCCCGGGCCGCGCAATGGCCCGGGCCTCCTTGCTTGCGGAGGTCGAGCGGGAATGGCCGGAGGAGCGTCGGACGGGTCGCTCTCCAGTGGCGAGCTTGCGGCGACCGAAGATTGGACTTAGTCTAAGAACGATGACGCAAAGGACCGACATCCGGCGAAGGCTCGAGGAGCACGGCATCCAGGCCAGTGCCCAGCGCCTCGCGATCGCCGAGTACGTGCTCGCCACGGACCAGCATCCGGCGGCGGACACGGTGCTCGAGGTCGTGGCGGCGCGACTGCCGGTGGTGTCGCGCGCGACGGTCTACAACACGCTCCACCTGTTCGTGGAGAAGGGGCTCCTGCGCGAGCTCGTGCTGAGCGAGGGGCGCGTGGTGTACGACCCCAAGGTCGAGCCGCACCACCACTTCGTCGACGAGACGAGCGGTGCGATCGTCGACGTGCCGTGGGAGGCGCTGCGTGTCGAAGGCGTGCCGGAGCTGCCGGGGCTCGACGTGAGCGAGTTCCAGGTCGTGCTGCGCGGGCGACGGCGCGCGCGGCGACGCGACGGCTGAGCACTCGTGAAGAAATGAGGATACGAGCTCTCAGAATGCTGATTGCGCCGTCGCCTGGCGGCGCCGGACGTCGAGACCGTGAATTCCTTCACGGTCTCTGAGATCCGCCCCGCCGGGGCCACGAACCCGCCCTTTTCAGGGGAATACGAACACTTTAGACCTTGTCCAATCTGCGCCGGGGCCCAGGATCGGCGCAGCTCGTTCCAACGACCTCCAAGAAGGACCCTCCCATGCTGACCGTCGGTGACAAGCTCCCCTCCTTCCGCCTGCAGGCCTGCGTCTCGCGCACCGCGGGCTCGGAGTTCGCGGAGATCGCGCAGGACTCCTACCCGGGCAAGTGGCTCGTGCTGTTCGCGTGGCCGCTCGACTTCACCTTCGTGTGCCCGACCGAGATCGCCGAGTTCGGCCGGCGCGCGCAGGACTTCCGCGAGCGCGACGCGCAGGTGCTCGGCTTCTCCTGCGACTCGCAATACGTGCACCTCGCGTGGCGCAACCAGCATCCCGGCCTCAAGGAACTCCCCTACCCGATGCTCGCGGACTTGAAGCGCGAGCTCTCGCAGGCGCTCGGCATCCTGCACAAGCAGGAAGGCATCCCGCTGCGCGCGACGTTCGTCGTCGATCCCGAGGGCGTGATCCGGCACGTCTGCGTGCACGACCTGTCGGTCGGCCGTTCGGTCGACGAGGTGCTGCGCACGCTCGACGCGCTGCAGACCGACGAGCTCTGCCCGTGCAACTGGAAGCCGGGCCAGCCGACGCTCTCCGTCTAGTCACGCCTACGCCGCGCGCCGACGCGCCGACGCGCGGCGTTACGCACAGCGACGGCGTTTCCTGCGGAGCAAGCGCACCGCGAGCGACGGCGTGGGGCGAGCTATGCCGACCTTCGGCCTCCCGAG
>JABWBL010000213.1 GCA_013360535.1 Planctomycetaceae bacterium | reverse complement strand
CCAGATGGGCAAGGTGTGCGTCGCGGGCGCGGGCGAGCTCGAGATCCCGCACGGCGAGCGCGTGCTGCACGTGCGCGGCCGCACGTTCCACGAGGGCGACTGGCTCTCGCTCGACGGCTCGACCGGCGAGGTCTTCGAGGGCCGCATGGCGACGCAGCCGTCGGAAGTGATGGCGGCGCTCTTCGGGCGTGCGAAGGGCGGAGCGCTGTGGAAGGCCTACTCAAAGCTGATGAAGTGGGCGGACGAGGCGCGCGAGCTCGCCGTGCGCGCCAACGCCGACCAGCCCGACCAGGCGCGTGTCGCGGTGGCGTTCGGCGCCGAAGGCATCGGCCTGTGCCGCACGGAGCACATGTTCTTCGACGGCGACAAGATCGACCTCGTGCGCGAGATGATCCTCGCGGAAACCGCCGCGGAGCGCGAGGAAGCGCTCGCGCGCCTCTTGCCGCTGCAGCGCGCCGACTTCGAGGGCCTGTTCGTCGAGATGGCGCCGCGCCCGGTGACGATCCGCTCGCTCGACCCGCCGCTGCACGAGTTCCTGCCGCACGAGCCCGAGGCGATCGCCGCGCTCGCGGCCAAGATGGGCATCGCGCCCGAGCGCCTCGCCGCCAAGGTCGAGTCGCTGCGCGAGCTCAACCCGATGCTCGGCCACCGCGGCTGCCGCCTCGGCATCAGCTATCCCGAGATCACCGCGATGCAGGCCCGCGCCGTGTTCGAGGCCGCCTGCAACGTGCGGCGCAAGTTGCGCAAGACCGTCAGCCCCGAGTTCATGATCCCGCTGGTCGCGACGCGGCGTGAGCTCGAGCTGCAGGAGCGCATCGTGCGCGAGACGGCGGAGAAGGTCTTCGCCGAGCAGGGCCTGCGTGTGCCCTACCTCGTCGGCACGATGATCGAGCTGCCGCGCGCCGCCGTGTGCGCCGACGAGATCGCCGAGCGCGCCGAGTTCTTCTCGTTCGGCACCAACGACCTGACGCAGACGACCTACGGCATCTCCCGCGACGATGGCGCGCGCTTCATCCCGCACTACATCGAGCAGGAGATCTTCCCCGCCGATCCGTTCGCGCAGCTCGACGTGCGCGGCGTCGGCAGCCTGATGCGCATCGCCGTCGAGCTCGGCCGCCGAACGCGCCCCGACCTCAAGCTCGGCATCTGCGGCGAGCACGGCGGCGACCCGCGCTCGATCGGCTTCTGCCACGACCTCGGGCTCGACTACGTCTCCTGCTCCCCCCACCGCCTCCCCATCGCCCGCCTCGCCGCCGCGCAAGCCGCGCTGCGCGCGCGGCAGGCCTGAGGGCGAGTGGACGGACGAGTGCAAAAGCGGGCGGCGGTGAGGAACCGCGCCGTCGCCCGCTACAGGTCGAGCTTGGGTTCCTGCAGGCCTTCGACCATGCGCAGCACGGTGCGCGCGACGCGGCGGATCTTGTCGTAGTCGATTTTCTCCGGGTCGTCCGTGGGCTTGTGGTAGTCCTCGTGGACGTCGGAGAACAGGAACGCGACCGGGATCTTGAGGTTCTTCGCGAAGTTCGCGTGGTCCGAGCGGCCCCAGTAGGCGTCGCAGGAGCCGAGCTCGGGGAAACCCTCGAGCGGCGCGCAGGCTTCCGCGATGCGCACGAGTCCGTTGTATTCCGTGCGCGCCTTGGTCGGCGTGATCAGGAGCTTGTCGGGCGCGTTGCGGCCGATCATGTCGATGTTGAGGTTGCACAGGGGCTTCGCGCCGTCGGGCAGCCACGGCTTCTCGGTCCACGCCTGCGAGCCCCACAGGCCCTTCTCCTCGCCGGAAACCCAGATCAGCATCACCGAGCGCTTGAGCGGACCGCGCGTGACGAGCGCCTCCGCGAGCGCGAGCAGGCCCGTCGTGCCCGAGCCGTTGTCGTCGGCGCCGTTGTAGATCTGGCCGTCGCGCGAGCTCGTGCCGACGTGGTCGTAGTGCGCCGAGATCAGGATCACCTCGTTCTTGAGCACCGGATCGGTGCCCGGGATCCAGCCGCAGACGTTCTCGGCCATCACGCGACCGCCGTCGCCGAGGTAGGCGCGCTTGTGCGAGGCCTGCAGGTCGATCTTCGCGCCCGGCTTGGGCAGCGAGCTGTCCTTCTTCGCGATCTCCGGCCACGAGCGCGCGAGCGCCTCGCGCGAGACGAAGATCACCGGCAGCGAGGGCTTGGGAGCGCCGCTCGCGTCGCCGCGCGGCCAGCTGACGTCGCCGCGCCGCATCGCCGCCAGCGTGGTCGAGAAGCGCTCGCCATAGGGCTTCTTCGAGTACTTCTCGGCCGTCGTCACGATCAGGCCGAGCGCGCCCCGCTCGAGCAGGTCCTTCTCGACGTCGCCGAACAGCTTGCCCTCGTCGAGCGCGAGCACCCACTTGCCGCTGACGTCGAGCTTGTCGATGCCGCGCTTGTCGCACTCACCGCCGAAGAGCACCTCGCCGTCGAGCAGGAGGTCCATCGGCGTGCCCGGCGTGAACCAGTAGTCGCCACCGAACGTGTACTCGACCTCGCTGACGCCGCTCTTGAGGCGCAGCCACGTGTCGCTCTCCTTGACGCGCGGCGAAACCAGCGGGTACTCGAAGAAGTAGCCCGTCGGCGCGCCGGGAGCGATGCCCAGACGCTCGAGCCGCGAGCGGATGAAGCGCGCCGCGATGCGCTGGCCCGGGCTGACCGTGTCGCGCCCACCGAGCTCGTCCGACGCGAGGAAGAAGATGTCGGCCTTGATCTCGTCGACCGAGATCGTGTCGAGCGCCGCCTCGAGCGTGCCGCGCCCCGCCGGCTCGCCTCCGCTGGCCCGCGCGCCCACGGACAGCAGGGCAATTCCCAGGGAGAGCACCACCGACTTCAGGATCGTCGTCTTCATGCTTTTGGCTTCCGCGCGAGCCCGGGGGATGGGCGGCTTTGGAGCGCGGTCGCCGCATCCTAGCGTCGTGCGCGGGCCCGTCGCGCCGCTCACTCAGGTCTCACATTCGGTCGGCCAGCACACGGAGGGGGGAGCGAGCGGAGGGGAAGCGGAGGGAAGAGGCAACGGCCAAGCTTCCGAGCAACTCGTTCAGGCTTGCTCCCCGCCGTGGCCCTCCGCTTCTGCTCCGCTCGCTCCCCCCTCCGTGTCCGCTGCAGTCCTACGCGCTGGTGACGACGCCGCCGGTCTTCTGGGCTTCGACGAACGCCGCGCGGGCGCGCGAGAACAGGTCCTCGCGCTTGGTGATCTTCGGATGCGGCATCGACGAGATGCCGACCGCGATCGAGAGCGGATCCCCGACGAGGTCGCGCAGGCCCTGCTGGCGCGCGGCGTCCTGCACGCGCTTGGCCATGATCTGCGCGCCGTCGGGACCGGTCGAGGGCAGGAAGAACAGGAAGCTCGACACGTCGAAGCGCCCGAGCACGTCGGTGTCGCGCGAGGCCGAGAGGAAGATGCCGGCGAGCTCGCGCAGCACGCTCTCGCTGCACTCGGCCTCGAAGCCGAGCATCACGCACGACAGCGGCATGCCGAAGCGCTGCGCGCGCTTGAATTCCTCGTCGAGCTTGTAGTTGAGGAAGGCGAAGTTGAAGAGCTGCGTCTCGGGATCGACGAGCACGTTGACGACGTGCTGGTCGACCGAACCCGACAGGTCGCGCAGCAGCGCGTCGGGGAAGTGCTTGTCCTTCTCGGAGCCGCGCCCGGCCTGCGGCAGCGCGGGAGCGGCGCGGTCGGTCGCGCCGAGCAGCTTGCGCAGGTCGGCGGCGCTCACCGGGCGCGCGACGGTGCCGGTCGCACCGCAGAAGTGCGCGATGCCCTCGGCCACGCGGTTGTCCTTCTCGACCACGATGTACGTGCGGCAGCGCGTCTTGCCGACGAGCTGGCGGCAGGCCTCGTACACGTTGGCGCTGGTCATGCGCGCGTCGAGCAGGATCACGTCGCCCGCGACCGGCGGCCTGGTGACGAGTTCCTGATGCTGACGCACCCACGCGAACTCGAAGCCCGCGAGCCCGCTCGAGGCAGCCTTGATCGCCGAAGCCAGCGACTCGTCTCCCGAGACCAGCCGCACCGTACGCAGTCCGTCGCCCATGGAAATGCTCCTTCTCCGGCCAGACCTTAGCGGGTCGGAGGGTCGACTTGAAGCGCCCCGGCATCCGGGGCCCGCGTTCGCGCCCGCGCGCCCTCCGGGGCGCGAAGGAACTTCACTCTTCCATCCACTCCGCGGGCATGTCGTAGTTCGCGTAGACGTTCTGCACGTCGTCGTTGTCCTCGAGCGTCTCGATCAGCTTGAGGAGCTTGCGCGCGCTCTCGCGGTCGGCGACCGCCACGCGGTTCTGCGGCACGTAGGCGAGCTCGGCCTGCACGGTCTTGGCCCCGAGCTTCTCCAGCGCCGCCTTCATCGGCAGGAAGGCCGTCGCCGCGCCGTACAGCACCGTCGTCTCCGCCTCGTACTCGACGTCGTCGGCGCCGATCTCGAGCGCGACCTCGGTCCACTTGTCCTCGCTCTTGCCCGCCGTCTCCACCGCGATCACCGAGCGCAGCGTGAACAGGAACGCCACCGACCCGGGCGCCCCGAGGTTGCCGCCGACCTTGTCGAAGATGTGCTTCACGTCCGGCGACGTGCGGTGGCGGTTGTCGGTGAGGCACGCGACCATCAGCGCGATGCCACCCGGCGCATAGCCCTCGTACACGACCTCCTCGAAGGCGTCGGAGTCCTTCGAGCCCGAGCCACGCAGGATCGCGCGCTCGATCGTGTCCTTGGGAACGTTGGCCGCCTTGGCCTTGTCGACCGCGTAGCGCAGCTTGAGGTTCGCGTCGGGATCCCCGCCCCCTTGGCGCGCGGCCGAGATGATCGCGCGCGCGAGCTTCGAGAAGACCTTGCCACGCTTGGCGTCGACGGCGCCCTTGCGGCGCGCGATGTTCGCGGAGTGACTGTGACCTGCCATGGGGAGTGCCTGCGGAACGGGCGCGAGGGTGAGGACGAGCGGAGGTGCCCCGGAAGCGACGCCGCGCGACGCTGAACGCGCCGCGCGGGGTCGAGGATCGTGCTGCGCACCGGCCGAGGAATGCCTCGCCGGGCGCCGAGCGCGTTAGCGCTTCGAGAACTGGAAGCCGCGACGCGCGCCGCGGCGACCGAACTTCTTGCGTTCCTTCATGCGCGAGTCGCGGGTCAGGTGCCCGCCGGCGCGCAGCCCGCCGTCGAGGGCGGGGTTGACGGTCTTGAGCGCACGGGCGAGGCCCAGACGCACAGCGTCGGCCTGACCGATCAGGCCACCGCCGTCGACCGTGGCGAACACGTCGTAGGTGACGCCTTCGACGAGCTTGAGCGGCGAGGTCGCGCGCATGCGGTGCTCGAGCACCGGGAAGAAGTTGTCGAGCGGGCGCTCGTTCACGAAGAACGCGCCGGCGCCGGGCTGGATGCGGACACGGGCGGTCGCGGTCTTGCGGCGACCCAGGCCCCAGGTGAGGTTCGTGGTGCTCATGGGTGGTTACTTCTTGGCCCCGCGCGTCTTGGATTCGAGCTTGGCCGGGTTCTGGGCGGTGTGGGGATGCTCGGTGCCGGGGTAGACCTTCAGGCGGCGCAGCATGTCGTGACCCAGGCGGGTCTTCGGCAGCATGCGGCGCACGGCGAGCGCCACGATGTCCTCGGGGCGCTGCACGCGCATGTCGGCCATCTTGACGTTCTTCAGACCACCGGCGTACCGCGTGTAGTGCGGGTACTCCTTGGTCTCGCCCTTGTTGCCGGTGAGCTTCGCCTTGGCGGCGTTGATCACGACCACATGCGCTCCCGTGAGCTGGTCGGGCGTGTACGAGGGACGATCCTTGCCCATCAGGTGCATCGCGATCTGGGTCGCCATGCGGCCGAGGTTGTGCTCGGAAGCGTCGTAAAGGATCCAACGCTCCTGAGCGTCGGCAGAGCGGACGTGGGTCGACTTCATCGTAGGGTTCGCGCGTGGAGCGTTCGGTCTGGGCTCTAGCGGGCCGAAAAGAGTAGCGATCTCGACCCCGGGCATCAACGGGGTACCTGATCCTGTCCTTGCCAAGTTCCGATCCAGCGCAGCCACAGCGGGCGCTCGGGCGCCGGGCCGGAGCCCGAAACGGCTCCCAGAGCAAGCGCATCCGACGCACCGAAGCTCCCCGGCGCCAGCCGACCGATCACCACCGCCTGCCCCATCGGAAGGGCCGGATTGAAGGTTCCCGGAGGGTCGCCGGGGGTCCCGACGGGGAGCGAAGCCCCCACCGGCCAGGCCCCGTGGTGCTGCCAACGCCCGTCGGGAGTGCGGGTCCACAGCTCCTCGAAGTCCCCCCAGCGGTTTTCGGAATTCGTGACCGAGCGGGGGCCGCCGTCGAGCGCCTCCACGCGCACCAGCCGCGCCCGGCGCGCCTC
>JABWBL010000212.1 GCA_013360535.1 Planctomycetaceae bacterium | reverse complement strand
TTCCGCTCGCCGCGCAGCCGCCTGGCGTTGCAGGTACTCGAGCACGTCCACGACCGCGGCCCTGTGGAGCGTGAGCTGCAGCCGGAGCCCGGGCGTGATCAGCTCTTCCGGCTTGGCGCGCAGCTGACCCCCGACCGCGCGCAGGCGCAGCCCGGCTTCCCGCGCAGCCATGATCGCGACCTTGGCGGCGTCCCAGTTCTTCAAAGGACCAACTCCCCGGGCTCGAGCGGCGGGATCTCAGCCGCCGCCGCAACCTCGGGCTCAGCGACGAACTGCGCCTCGTCGGGGATGGCACCCCCCGTCCTAGGGCCCTGGGACGGGGTCGACTCGCAGTTTGCGCAGTTTTCGCAGTTGCCCGCACCCTTCTCACACGTGACGCGCTCGTGTGCGCGCTCGCGCTCGTCCGCGTGCACCCGCTCGCGCTCACGCGCCAGCACGTCCGCGAATCGTTCACTCGCGCCCGGGCCCGTACGTGTCGGTGAAACCAACTGCGGAAACTGCGGAAACTGCGAATCGACCTCGGCCGGCCGGTGCGCGCGGACCGCCCACTTGGTGCGCGTGCCGCTCTCGCCCTCGCGGACGATCATCAGCCCCGACTCGATGCGGTCTGCGTGTCGCGCGAGGTACTTCCCGAGCGCACGCGCGTTCAAGGGGCCGTCACCGCCGCCCGTGACGCCCAAGATCGCGAACCGCAGCCGACTCCCGCCCAACGCGGCTATCTGGATCACGTCGGCCACCAGGACAGCGCGCTCGCCGAATGCCTCGATCCATGCGCCAAGCAGCTCCCGGAGCTCGTCGGCTTCGGGGTCCTCGTACTCCGCCTTTAGGGCGTTGGCGTACGGGTCCGGTCGATCGAGCCACGGCAACACAGAGCGGATCCGCTCCGACCATTCCTGGAACCGGCAGCGCGGCAGTCCCTGCGACGGGAAGCCTGCCTGCTGGAACGCGCGCAGCACCGTGAGGGTGCCCACGAGGTAATCCCCTCGACGATTTGCCAGGAGTTCGCGCGGGTGGGTGCGTCCCCAGTCGTGTGCCGTCGTCCGCTCCTCGCGCATGTCTAGTCGCATCAGGAGCGAGCGCGTGACGATGTCGCCCTGCGTGTAAAGGCCAACCCCGGCGAAGGTCCATTGGACGCCGGTGGTCGAGGCCGTCCTCGTCTCCGACTTGCCCAGCACGCGGCCGGTGAATTCCGACTCGGTGATGGCCTTCGCTATCGCGGGGACGTCGAGCCAGCGTCCGTCGGTGAGGTTGTCGAAGCAGATGTGCCGGCACCCTCCCTGCAGTAGCGCGAAGATGCGCTTGTCCGATTCTTCTTCGCTGCTGCCCGGCGAGATCCTCACCGGCTCCCGACCGGTGGTGAGCAGGCTCCCCAGAGCGGTCAGCGTCGACTTGCCGCTCGCGCGCGCTGGAGAAGTGACACCGAACGCCGGTCCGCTGCCGTACAGCGGACGGCCTGCTGCGGAGAGCAGCATCGCGAGCGCGGAGCTACGGTCGACGGCGCTCTCGAAGACGCAGTTCTCGAGCAGCTCGTCGAGCATGTCGAGCGCAGCCACCGCGTCGTCCTTCGACGGCGAGCGAGGGATCGGCGGGAACGCCGTGCCTCGGGGTTCGTACCAGACGTGGTACTTCGGGTCGTACCCCGGCTTCTCGATGGTCTTGCCGTCGGGCAGAAGCAGCGGGCTCTCGACGAGCGCTCGCAGGATGGGGAAGTTGAGCTCCCCGCCGCGAGCAAGGAGGGCGTTCAGCACGGTCCGCGGCGGCGCAATGGGACTTGGGATTCCGTCGGCGTCGGCTTCGTAGAACACGGCAAGACGCGAGAGCCGGTCGAGGAGGTAGTCGGCATCGACCGGGGCAATCTGGACGTGGCGATCGTCCGCGCTCGTGGTCGCGATGCTCGCGGCCCCCTCGTGACGGGAGATTCGCACGAGCCGCCCCTGCTGCTGGTAGAAGACGTTCGGCGCCTTCTCTAGGAACAACTGCTCGACCCGATCTGTTTCCGCTGCGACGTTGTCAGGGCTCCAGTTGATCACCAGACGCTGCTTCTGAACGCGTGGCTCGACCCGTTCCGCGCGCGCGATCAGCGAATTGGCGATGTCCTGGCCGATCTTGAGAAGCCCGTCAACGTCCGAAAGCGACACACCGCGCTTGGTTCGTTCGAACTCGATCCAGTCGCGCAGATCCTTGCGGTCCTTTCCGTTGGCCTTCGGAGGAAGCTCGGGCGGAAGCGCGCACTGGCACGTCGCGTTTCGATCATTCGCGAGCGCCGCGACGAGCTTGCGCATCCCTCGCTGTCCGACCAAGTTGGCGTCGTTCTCGCCCATGACGATGAACGGCGCGTTGAAGCTCGCGAGTAGCTTCGCGAGCAACTCCGTTCCCGCCAACGCCGACGAACGGCCGATCGCGCAGATGCCGACCGTGTGCGCAGCCATCACGTCCGTCGCGCCTTCGACAAGCAGGAGAGGCTTGTCGTTCGGGGTCCCGAAGGTGTCGGGGATCGTGAGGCCGCGAGACGATTCCGCCACTACGCCCTTGGTCGCCACGTCGACGCCTCGGAACGTCAAGGTCGATAGACGACGGGCCGAGTCGAATTCCGGGAAGCTGACCGCGGTCTCGGGTCTCTCCCCAGGAAACCCGGCGTGGAGCCGCGCCATGTCGTCAGCGGTGGCGTAACCCGCACCGACGGCACGCAGCGACTCCACGCGAACGCCGAGCTGCTCGGACAGCATCTGCGCGAGCTCAGGGGTCAGGTTGGCCGCGAGTTGCGGCCGGGCTGCTTCAACCTCGCGGCGTCGCTGCTCGAGCTTCTCGCGCTGCTCGCGTTCCTTCTTCTGCTTGGACGACTCGGGGACCTTCGGGGGCAGCTTGACCGACTTCGCGGACGCCTTGAACCCGGGAGGAAGCGGTGGTGCTCCTGGTGGCTGCGGAGGTCGGGCCGGCGGCACAGGTGGAACAGGCGGCGTCGGGCGGAGCCAAGGAGGCACGGACGACGGTGCCGTCGGCGGCGAAGCGGGCTCGGCCTCCGGCGGTGCGCTCGGCGGTTCGGCCACGGGAGGAACCCCATTCGCCGTACCCGCAACCTCAGCGAGCGGTTGTGCTCCTGCGGACGGCGCTGCCTCTGCGATCGTCAGTGAATCCGAGGTCGGCGCAGGTTCCGCGTCACGAACCTCGTCGGCGGGCGTCTCAGGCTTGTCGCACTCAACTGCCGACTCCTCCTCGACCGGAAGCGGCGACGCTTCGATCTTCGCAACGCATGCGGGCTCGCCCGTTCGAGCACGACGACGACGCTTGGAGCTGCGAACTGCCTCCGACTTCGCCGGCGCGAAGATCGCTCCACGCTCGTCTGAGGGAGAGCCCCGCACAATGCGCATGCCCTGCGGCGGCTCCTTCGAACGGAAGCAGTGCAGCAGCTCCTCCCCCTTCCACGAGCAGCGGTCGATTCCGGCGCACGCGGGGCAGGGAGCCTTGGCCGAGACGCTCTTCCAGCCGGTGCTCATGACTGGCTCCGGGGTGGCGTGGAGAGCTGGCCAAGCGCGGCCTCGGGCGCGGGGTGGCCCTCGAATGGCCCCTCCTTCTGCTCAAGCTGGATCGCCGCCAGCAGTTCGTTCCAGTCCACGCGCGTGAACCGCTGCCCAACGCGGTACGCGGGCACCGTGCCGTTGCGCACCCACATGCGCAGCGTGTTCACATGGACGCCAAGCCGGCTGGAAGCGACGGTGAGAGGAAGGAGCTCTTGCATCGGATCGATCCCGTAGGTGGGCGAGTGCCCGCGTTCGAAACCGATGTAACCGATGTCAAGTCGTGCGTAATCCTCCGTTGCTCGTAATCGACGCGTGGTGGATATCCGCCATGCTTGCACTATTGCTCAGTGCGTTCAGTCGCTGACGCTGGCGCTTCCGGGTCCCATTCGTAGGTGACCCACTTGATCAACCGCGTCCGGTGGTACTCCCGGCGCCTAGAGTGCGTGCTCTTGTAGTCAACGCCGCGCTGCCAGTGTTTCGTCGCCGCGTGGTGCAGGGTTGAAGGCGGCACCCCGATGGACTCGAGGAAGACCGCGTCGAACCACTCATCCGAACGGTTCCACAGAATCCGAAGCACCTTGGCTGCAGCTTCGGGCAGGTCGGGCGCCTGGACGCGCTCGTGGATGATGTGGATGCGCTGGTCGAGCCCCATCGACAATCCGCCTGACGCATCCCGGTTCTCGGTCTGGATGGACGGGGCAGCCGCGCCCGCGTTCTTGGTCGGCCACCAGTGCTCGTGGACCGCGTCGCGAAGGAGCAGGAAGATCGTAGACAAGAACCTCTCCCGAGGGTGCCCCGCGAAGCTCTTGATGGAATCCTGGATCAGCGAAGCGATTCGCGCCGAGTCCGACTCAGCGAGCGCCTCACCTAGGATGAAGCGCGCGACATCGTACCCGGGATCGTCGGGCAGCTTTTCAATCTCGACCATCCACTCGAGGTGGTTCGCTTTGAGCCGAGTGGCCACATCGATCCAGAGCGGCGCCCACTCCGCGGCAAACTTCTCGTTGGTCGTCGGCGCTTCGAACCCTTGGGCCGCGGACAGCGCCTGAAGCAGCCCTCGACGTTTCTGAACCTCGTGCGTCTCGCGCTTGCGCACCAGCTCTTCCTCAGCTTGGCGCAGCCCGGCCTTGGCAAGCAGGTCCGCGAGTCGCTGTTCGGCGGACGCGAGTTCCTTCTTCTTGCCTTCGCGCGCCGGACGAGTCTGGTCGTTCGAGATCGCTTCGCTGCCCCGCTGCTTGCCCATGTCGGTTGACTCCTGGCGGCTGGTCGGCCGGCCTGAGACGCGAGGGTAGTCGCTCGCCGCGGTCACGATCCACGGATCCGTCGGTCCGACGCCATTTGTCAGGTACCTACAAGGACTTGCGGGATTCGGGCACTGAGGAGAGTTCGCTGGGAAACAGTGGGAACTCGAGCCCTGCAGCGCGGCGCCCCGCCGCCCCTACCACCTCGGCCCGGCCCGGAACGCCCGGAACCCGCCCCCGACTTTGCGGACCTGCCAGGCCGCGAGCGCAAGCGAAACCACGCAGTCGTCGTGCCCGCCACTCGGCGCGCCGGTTCGAACGTTCCCAGACTCGGTGACCGAGTACTCGAAGCTCTCGAGCTCGTCGATCAACTCTGGGCAGATCTCCGGCCGCGGCAACACGAGCGTGCGCTGCTCGAGCATCAAAGACAGATTCTCAATTAGCGCCGACTTCGATTTTGCAGTAAATGGATATGGCACAACCGAGCAACCGTCTCTTCGCAATTGCTCATAGACCGGATCGCCGACGCCGGTCACATCACACGTCGCGCGCGCGCCGTTGTAGCGCTGCAGCGCCGCGCGGATGCGAGCGATTTGAAGACCCCAGTCGAGGCGATGGAAGCGATCGACGAACACCACTTCGCGCGCCGCGTTGATGATCGTGAGCACGGTGAAGTCCTCGACCTTCGCGAGATCGAGCCCGCCGAAGTACACCTCGCCACGCGCCGGCTCCTTCCACGTGCCGGTCGCGCGTTCACGCACGTTGCGAAACACCGCGCCCGCGCCTTCGCAGAATTGCGCCCCGTACTCTTGCTCGAACACGCGCTGCGGCAGCTTCGCGCGTTCCGCTTCGATCAGCGTGCGGTCGAGCAACGGGTTCGTCCACGTCGGCATGTTCCACGACTCGTACTCGGGATCGCGCGCGGTTCTCTGGCCGCGACGGTAGAGGTCGAAGAAGTAGCCCTTGCCCTTCGGGGTCGAGATCAGGAGCGCCCAGCCGCGCTTGTCGATCAGGCGCTGCGAGATGTGGTTCTGCCAGATCGCGGGCTTCAGGCGCGCGGCCTCGTCGACGACGACGAAGTCGAGTCCTTCGCCGAGCAGACTCACGGGGTTGTCGGCGCTCTTCGCGCGAATCTCGGACACGCCGCCGGCGAGGTTGCGCAGCTGCAGGCGGCGGTCGGCGTCCTTCTTCATCACGAGGCGGTGGCGTAGTCGCTCGAGCACGATCACCTCGATCTCGCGGAACACACGGTCCGCCAGGTCGTAGGTCGGTGCCACGATCCAGCCGATCGACTTCTCGCGCGGCTCGAGCGCCGCGACGACAGCTTCCATCGCCGCGGCGGTCGTCTTGCCCCAACGCACGCCGCACGCGACGACACGAAAGCGCGCGCTCGAGTTGTGCACCGCGAGTTGCCCCGGGTGCGGCTCGTAGCCGAGGTCTTCGAAGAGGAGCTCCTTATCGATCTGCATCGTCGGGAGCGGCGAGAGGCTCTTCGGGGGCGGCGCTGCGCGTCACGTCGACGTCGCCCGGCTCGGGCGTGTCCTGGCTGCCGGCGCCGCCGTCGCTCCCCTCGCCCGCTTGCTCCGCCGCAT
>JABWBL010000211.1 GCA_013360535.1 Planctomycetaceae bacterium | reverse complement strand
CGGCGTCGAGCGCACGCTGTCGTCCTTCGGCGCGGTGGCGCTCGCCTCGGGCGTCACCAGCGCCGCAACCTTGGGCGCGGGCGCGGCGCGTTCGGAAGCGCAGGCGGCGAGCAGGGCGGACAGGAATGGCGGAACAAGGCGAAGGAGACGGTTCATTCGCGCGAAAATACCGATCCGGCGAAATGCCGAGCCAGAGCAATCTTTTCTGCCAACCACAGCCTGCGTCGGCGGCAGCGCCGCTGACGCAGGCTGCGGTTTGCAGAGAAGATTGCTCTGGCTCGGCATTTCGCCGGATCGGTATTTTCGCGGCATGGTCCGCCTGAACCGCATCTACACGAAGACCGGCGACGACGGCACGACGTCGCTGGGCGACGGCACGCGCCTGCCCAAGCACCACCTGCGCATCGAGTCCTACGGCACGGTCGACGAGCTCTCGAGCGTGCTCGGGCTCGCGCTCGTGCAGGGCAACGTGCCGGAGCCGCTCGCGCTCGTCCTGCGCCGCATCCAGAACGAGCTCTTCGACGTCGGCGCCGACTTGTGCGTTCCCGGAGCCGCCGGCGACAAGCTGCGCATCACGGCGAGTTACACGACGCACCTCGAGCGCGACCTCGACGCGGTCAACGAGTCGCTCGCGCCGCTCACGTCGTTCGTGCTGCCCGGTGGCCATCCCGCCGCCGCGTGGCTGCACGTCGCACGCACCGTCTGCCGCCGTGCCGAGCGCAACGTCACCGCGCTCGCGTCGTTCCCCGAGGAGGCCGAACGCATCAACCCCGAGGTGATCCGCTACCTCAACCGCCTCTCGGACCTGCTGTTCGTCTTCGCGCGCGCCGCCAACGACAACGGCAAGCTCGACGTGCTCTGGAAGCCCGGCGCCTCGCGCTGAGGTGCCCTCAAGGCTGCCAGACGAGCTCGACGCCCTCGGAGAGCGACGTCGTCTTGCACGCGGGCGGGTCGCGGAACCAGCCCTGCAGCCACGCGTGCGCGCCAGCGGTCCACGGCTGGCCGAGCGCGCCGACGTGCGTCGCCTGCCATTGGTCCCAGTCGAGCACGATCTGGCCGTCGCAGGCGCCGGCGGTGCCGCCGGTCATCGAGGTCTCGGTGCGCTGGATCGGCGTCTTGATGCACAGGAAGTTGCTCGACGTCGCGCACCACGGCGTCGCGAGCTGGCCGTTGACGCCGTAGAAGACGAGCCCGGTCTTCGCGCCTTCGACGGCGCTGATCGTGACGACGCACGGGCTCGCGCCGCTCAGGCTCGGGTACGCGCTCGCGGCGATCTGCGGCAGGCAGCCACTCGACGTCCCCGGCGGCTGGGGCGTGCAGAAGGTGGCGGGCGAACCGGCGACGTCGAAGCACATCGACCAGCTCGTGAAACTGCCGGAATCGGCCGGCAGGAACCAGTCGTAGGCGAGCAGCTTCCAAGTGCCGCTCGCGAGCGGGATCTGGTGCAGCGGAACGTTCTGGATGCCGCCCGTGCCCGCGGGCCAAGCTCCCCAGGACTGCGCGTACATGCCCTGCGGCAGCAGCGAACCCGGACAAGGCGGGAAGAACAGCGGATTTCCGCAGGGATCCTGACCGGCGACGGCGTCGACGAACACGTAGTCGCCGGCGAGGTCCGCGGGGCAGCCGCCGCCGATCTGGCCGTCGTTCGTCTGGAGCAGGTTGAAGCGCGCGCCGGTGGGGGACTCGAGCACGAGCTGCACGTCGCCGAGCCAGCTGTGTTGCAGCCCGTCGATGCGCACGGCCTCGATGCGCGAGGCGCTGGCGGGGATCTGGATCGCGAGCGGAGCGACGAGCGGCGCGGACGGCAACGTCGACGGCCAATTGCCGCTCGTGCCGGTCGAAGGAAACGGGCCGCCGCTCGCGGGGAGCGTGCATTGCTGCGGATTCGCGCTCGTCGGCGGCGCCGGCGTCGGCGCTCCGAAGCACAGCTCCCAGTTGAGCAGCGCGCCGTTGTCGGAACCGACGAACCAGTCGTGGATCGCGAGTGTCCAGTTGCCGCTGGCGAGCGGGATGCGCTCGAGCGGCAGGTTCACGATCCCCGCGGCGCCGTTGGGCCACGCGCCGAAGTGTTGCAGGTACGTGCCCGGCGCGATCTGCGGCGCTCCGCAGGGCAGCGGCAGCACCGGAAGGCACCGCAGGCCCGCGATGGGATCGACGAGCTCGTACACACCGAAGAAATCGCTCGCGCAACCGCCACCCGCGACGCCGTCGTTCGTCTGCAGCAGGTTGTAGGCCGTGCCCGAGGGCGAGATCAGCACGAGCTGCACGTCGTCCGCAAACGTGTGCTTCAGCGCGAACTTCACCGAGTGGATCACGCTCGCGCCCGCAGGCACCGTCACCGGTTGCGTCGAGAGCAGGCTCCCCGTCGGCAGCACGTTCGGCCACAGCCCGTTCTGCGCCCCCGGAGCTGGCACGAAGCCACCCGGACCGTTCGAGACGCACTGCGCCGCCGCACGCGGCACCGCCAGCGCGCTCGCCGCCACGAAAATGGCCAGGGTCAAGGTGCGGATCATGGTGGGGAGCTCAGCTCACCCCGAAGCTACCCCAGCCGCCTCCGTTCGTCAGCCCGCGCCTGCGCCGCCCCCCAGGAATCTCGCCGGACGGGAAGGAAATCCCAATCCAGACCACCCGTGCTCAGTTGCTTCGACCTGCTGGTTGCCCGCTTGTCCGCGTGGCAGGTATTCGCGCCTGAGCGCGAGTTGCTGCGTCTTGCAATGGCTCACGGATTCGAATTCAGAATCACTCCCAAGTGTGCTGGGTTGACAGCCTCCCCCGGCGTGCCTACGGTCTGTCCAACAGACTGCGGCGCCTCAGTCCCTTCCGACCGAGGAGCCTCAGTCCCTTCCGACCGAGGAACTCAATGCTGGCTCGTTCATTTGCCGTTGGTCTGTCGCTAACTCTGCTCGTTTCGGCCCGTGCCTCCATGTTCGGGCCGGAGAATCAGGGTGCACCGTGTCCTGGCTGCGTAGACACCACGGCTGCGCCGACCTACTCGAACAGTTGTGATCCCGGCGACGCCGGCGCCATCGCAATCATCTCGAACCACAGTGGTGCGTGCTGGGTCGTGTCGAATTCCTGCGTGATGTCGTACCCATGTACGCCTTGGATGCGGGTTTCCGTCTGGACGAACTTCTTCTGCGGGGGCGTGATCTACCGGGCTGGATACGTTGGCTCCTCCGGGGTTGGAGGCGGTCGGATCGTCGCCAAGAACTACGGCCCGATCGACCCTGACATCGTCTACGAAGACATTACCGGAGTGGATTGCGGGGGCTCAACCCACTTCAGCGTCGGCGGCGAGATCTACTCGAAGAACTGCTGGACTCCGGGTTCGAGCTTCGAGGGCGCGGTCACTGCGGACGGGACGTTCACCTGCACGGCTTGCAGCAACTGAGCCCAGCATGGCGACTCGGCTCGGATCAAATCAACTTGTCGCCGTGACCGCGGGGGCGCTGTTGCTCGGGGTCGCGGCGGGTCTCTGGATCGCGCGTGACGACGGGACGGACTCCAGCGGAGCCGTCCCGCTGTCGCGCCACTCCACCGCCACGGGCGATTCGAGCCCCGAAGGGCGAACGTTGACGCCATTGCCTGCCGCTCCCGCGACCGCACAGGCCGCAGCGGATTCCCCGCACATCGAGGCCTTGTCGCCCAGCGAGATCGTCGGTCGACTGCGGCGGAAGGAGCTGCGATTCGGGGATCTGGAGGCGCTTCCGCAAGCGCGCCGCGATGAAGTGGGGCTCGAGATCGCCAAGGGGCAGTTCGCGGAGTTCTCGGAGGAACGGCGCGAGTCCGAACTGCGTGAAATCCTTCGGTTGGATGTCGTGGGGCGATCTGGAGCGGCTCCGGATCCAAGCCCCTCAGCAGAGGAGCTTGGTCGGATCCGGGAGCGCTTCGAGAAGATCGCACGACCCTTGGCCGAGGAGGCGCTGTCCGAGATCGAGCTGGACATGCGCACCAAGTGGGAGCGCGGAGAAGGGGTCCACCTCTGGCACGACGGAGAACCCCCGGCAATGCCGCATCGGCAGGACGGCCCGGAGGCGTTGTTCAGCACAACCGGTTCCGGGCAGTTCGGCTTCGGCATCAACGTCGCCTTCACCTACTCGACGAGGGACACCTACTCCATCGAGAGCAAGTTGCAGCGAATACGTGACCTCAAGCGTGAAGCGCTCGAGGAGTGGATGCGAAGCCGATAGACGAGGTTGCGCGAGTAGCCAAGAACGGTCGCGCGGCTAGTCGCTCGACTCGCTGTCGTCGCCGCCGCCGAGGACGGCGAGGAAGGCCTTTTGCGGGATGTCGACGTTGCCGATCTGGCGCATGCGGCGCTTGCCTTCCTTCTGCTTCTCGAGCAGCTTGCGCTTGCGGCTGACGTCGCCGCCGTAGCACTTGGCGGTGACGTCCTTGCGCAGGGCCGAGATCGACTCGCGCGCGATGATGCGGCTGTCGATGGCGGCCTGCAGGGCGATCTCGAACAGGTGGCGCGGGATCTCCTTGCGCATCCGCTTGATGATCGCGCGGCCGCGGTACTCGGCCTGGTCCTTGTGGACGATGCAGGTGAGCGCGTCGACTTCCTTGCCGTTGACGAGGATGCGCAGCTTGGCGAGTTCGGACTTCTTGTAGCCGGAGATCTCGTAGTTGAGCGTGCCGTAGCCGCGCGTCGAGCTCTTCAGCTTGTCGAAGAAGTCGTAGATGATCTCGCCCAGCGGCAGGTCGTACACGAGCTGCACGCGCGTCGGCGACAGGTGGTCCTGACGCACGAAATCGCCGCGGTGGTCGGCGGCGATCTTCATCACGTTCCCGATGAACTCGCTGGGCGTCATGATCGAGACGCGCGCGTAGGGCTCGAGGATCTCCTCGTACTTGTCGGGCGTCGGCAGCTGTCCGGGCGACTGGATCAGCTTGTTGGTGCCGTCGGCGAGCACGATCTGGTACGTGACCGTCGGCGCCGTCTGGATCATGTCGAGGTCGTGCTCGCGCTCGAGGCGCTCCTGCACGATCTCCATGTGGAGCAGGCCGAGGAAGCCGCAGCGGAAGCCGAAGCCGAGCGCCTCGCTGGTCACGGCCTCGAAGTCGAAGGACGAGTCGGAGAGCGAGAGCGTGGTCAGGCCCTCGCGCAGGCTCTCGAAGTCGCCGGTGTTCGTCGGGAAGAAGTCCGCGTACACCATGTGCATCGGCGGTCGGTAGCCGGGGAGCATCTCCACCTTCGGCCCCTTGTGGATCGTCATCGTGTCGCCGATGCGCACGTCGCCGAGGTTCTTGATGTTCGAGATGAAGTAGCCGACCTCGCCCGGGCCGAGCTCGCCGCAGCGCAGCATCTTCGGCGTGAAGCGCCCGATCTCGATCGCCTCGTAGATCTTGTCGGTGCCCAGCATGTGGATCTGCTGGCGCTCGCGGATCGTGCCGTCGACCACGCGCAGGTACACGATGATGCCGCGGTACTCGTCGTACTGCGCGTCGAAGATCAGCGCTCGCAGCGGGTCGTCGGGCTTGCCCTTGGGCGCCGGGATCTTCACCACGATCTGGTCGAGCAGCTCGCGCACGCCCAGGCCCGACTTCGCGCTGACGCCGAGCGCGTCGGTCGCGTCGACGCCGATCGAGTTCTCGATCTCTTCCTTGACGACCTCGGGCCGCGCGTGCGGCAGGTCGATCTTGTTGATCACCGGCAGGATCTCGAGGTTCCCCTCGACCGCGAGGTACGCGTTGGCGACCGTCTGCGCCTCGACGCCCTGGCTCGCGTCGACGAGCAGCAGCGCTCCTTCGCAGGCCTGCAGCGCCTTCTGCACCTCGTAGTTGAAGTCGACGTGCCCCGGCGTGTCGATCAGGTTGAGCTCGTAGCGCTCGCCCTTGTACGAGTGGTGGATCGTGACCGCGCTGGCCTTGATCGTGATGCCGCGCTCGCGCTCCAGATCCATCGAGTCGAGCAGCTGCGCCTTCATGTCGCGCTTGTCGACGGCGCCCGAGATCTCGAGCATGCGGTCGGCGAGCGTCGACTTGCCGTGGTCGATGTGCGCGATGATCGCGAAGTTGCGGACGAGACGGTTTTCCAAGGGGTTTGCTCGCTTGCGAGGGGCAAGGAGTATACGGAGCGCGTCCCCAGCCGGCCATCCGCCCGGCAGGGGCCGTCCGACCCGCTTTTCGACCTCCCTAGCGCTGCAGGAGCACGATCGGCCGCGAGACGTTCAGGTTGTCGGTCACCAGGTCACGCCGGCCGTCGCCGTCGACGTCGAGCAGCACGAGCGACCCGGAGCTCGCGCCCACGGCGAACTTGCTCGGCCGGCTGAAGCGGCCGCCGCCGAGGGAGAGGCGCAGCTCGGGACGCAGCTGCGCCGTCGACGGCGAGGTCCGCAGGACGAGGTCG
>JABWBL010000210.1 GCA_013360535.1 Planctomycetaceae bacterium | reverse complement strand
GCAGGTCGCGTCGTCGTGCGTGCGCGCGATGCGCTCGAGCCGCTCGACCGCCACGTCGCCGCAACGAGCGAGCGCCCGCGTCGCGGAGTGCTGGTGCGCAGGACTGCGGCCGTGCAGGGCCTCGCGCATCAGGTACGACACCGCGCGCTCCTCGAGCTCCGTGCGCAGGAACCACGTCAGCGAACCGTAGGCGGAAGCGAGCGTGTCCTCGTCCGCGAGCAGCGGCGGCACGAGCAGGATGCGTTCGAGCGCACGCTCATCGCGGGCGTTGACGAGCTGCAGGAACGCGCGGCGATCGACGGTGTCCTTCTCGCGACGGATGTCCTCGAGTGCGCGCTCGGCCGACGACTGGGCGCTTGCGATCGTCGCGATCAGCAACCAGCAGCCGAGCCAGCGAGCAGGAATACCGAGCCAGAGCAGTTTTTTCTGCAAACGGCGGTCTGCGTCGACGGCCACGCCGTCGACGCAGGCCGCCGTTTGCAGAAAAAATTGCTCTGGCTCGGTATTCCTGCTCGCTGGCTCGGCGCTTCCCGCTGGCGCGCGTGCTCGCTGCTGATCGGCGCTCATCGTCGCAGCAGCCTACCCGGACGCGCGCCGGTCGGCTCGCCGCGCTCGACGACGGCCACGCCGTTGACGAAGACGTGCTCGATCCCGATCGGATACCGCTGCGGATCCTCGAAGGTCGCGCGGTCCGCCACGCTCGCCGGATCGAACAGTACGAGATCCGCGGCGAGTCCTGTTTCGATGCGCCCACGATCCGTGAGGCCGATGCGCTCCGCCGGGATCGAGCTCATCTTCGCGATCGCCGTCGGCAGGTCGAGCACCTTGCGTTCGCGCACGTAACGGCCCAAGACCCGCGGAAACGTGCCATACGAACGCGGATGCGGCCGGTCGTTCGCGGCGCTGCCGGTCGGCGCCATGCTGCGGCCGTCGGAGCCGACCATCACGAGCGGATGCGCGAGCAGGCGCTCGACATTCTCCTCGCTCATGCCGTGGCCGACGTACCCGACGTCCGCGCCGCCGCGCTCGAGCACGCGCGCAAACGCTTCGCCAGGTGCGACGCCCCACGCCATGGCGAGCTCGTCGAGGTTCTTCCCGACGCACTCTTGCGCCGCCGAATCGCCGACACTGCTGATGACGATCAATTCGAAGCCGCCGAGCTCGGTGTCGACGCGCGGGGCGACCTCGCGCACGATGCGCTCCCGCTGCGCCGGATCGCGCAGGCGCGCGAGCAACGCTTCGTCGCCACCCTCGCGTGCCCACGGCTCGAGCAGGATCGTCAGCGTCGTCGAGTACGCCGTGTACGGATACACGTCGATCGCGACGTCGAGCCCGGCCGCGCGCTCGCGCTCGATGCGCGCGACCGCGTCGTCCTGCAGCTTCCAGTTGTGCTTGCCCGCGGCCTTCAAGTGCGACACCTGCAGGCGCGCATTGCCAGCGCGCGCGGTGCCGAGAGCCTCGTCGAGCGCTTCCAGCAGCTCCGCTTCTTCGCTGCGCATGTGCGTCGCGTAGAGCACGCCCCGCGCGCCCGCGGCACGCACGAGATCGAGCACCTCCTCCTGCGGCGTGTAAAGCCCCGGGACGTACTCGAGGCCCGTCGACAGGCCCCACGCACCTTGGTCGAGCGCACGCCCGAAGCGCCGCACGATCTCCGCGCGCTCCTCCTCCGTCGCAGGCCGATCGACCTCGCCGACGACGCCGCGGCGCAGTGTGCCTTGGCCGACGAGCAGAGCCTGGTTGAGCGCGGTTCCGTACGTGTTCCACGCGCTGCGGTAGCTCTCGACATCGCTCCAGCGCCCGCCGTCGTCCGCGTGCGGGGCCGCAGAACCCCCGCAATTCCCGGTGATTTCCGTCGTGCAGCCCTGACGGATGCGGCTGGGCGCGAGCGGCCACTCGAAGATCGTGCGGTCGGAGTGCGTGTGGATGTCGACGAAGCCCGGAGCCAGCACGAGCCCCGACACGTCGAGCACGCGTCGCGCGCGCCGCGGGTTGCCGGTGCCGATGAAGTGGATGCGGCCGGCGCGCAGGCCGACGTCCGCGACGAAGGGCTCGCGGCCCGTGCCATCGACAACCGTCGCGCCCGCGAGCAGCAGCTCGCACTCGGTCTCGCCAGCTGGCGCGCGACAGGCGCTCGTGGCGAGCAACGCACCCGAGGCGACGAGAAAACGGCGGCGATCGATCGCGCGACTCATGCGCGTGGCTCCACACCCAGTCCCGGCGTCGCGAGCGTGCTCAGGCGGTCGCCATCGAGCGAAAATCCGCCGGAAAACGGGTCTTCGGCGAGGTCGAAGCTGCCGTCGAGGTCGAGCCAGGTCGTCGCGGGGTTGGCGAACGCGCCGTGCAGCGCGGCGGCGATGCCGAGCACGCTTTCGTCCATGCAGCCCCACATCAGGCGCAGCTTCGCGCGCTCCGCGAGCCGCGCCAGTCGCAGCGCACCGCGCAGGCCGCCGGTCTTCATCAGCTTGATGTTGATGCCGCCGTAGGGGAGGCCGAGCTGCTGCAGGCGCTTGAGGCCGTGCTCGTCGTGCACGCTCTCGTCGGCGACGAAACGGTCGCGCAGCGGCTTGGGGAACGCCAGCAGCTCGGCGTCGAGCTCCGGCCGCGTCGGCTGCTCGAGCAACTCGATGTCGAGCGCCTCCATGCGCTCGCAAAAGCGCGCCAGCGCCCGCAGGTCGTAGCCCTGGTTCGCGTCGGCGCGCAGCACGATCGCCGCACCGTGGCGCTCGCGCAGCTTCGCGAGCCGCTCGAGGTCGAGCTCGACACTCTCGCCGATCTTCACCTTCAGCAGCCGAAAGCCGCGTGCGACGTACTCCTCCGCTTCGGCGAGCGTCGCCGCGACGTCCTTGAGCCCGATCGTGATCGACGTCGGCAGCAGCGGGTGCGAGCGCATCAACATCTCGACCACGGGCAACTTCTGGCGCTTCGCCTCGAGGTCGAACAGCGCCATGTCGACCGCCGCACGCGCCGCCGGACCTTTGACGCGCGTCTGCAGGTCGGTCAGTGCGACGCCAAACTCCATGAGCTCGAGCCCGAGCAGCCACTCGAGCTTGTGCGGCTCGAGCTCCGCCGCGACGCCCGCGATCGTTTCGCCCGTGACCTCTTCTGCCGGCGACGCCTGACCGTATCCGATCGTTCCGTCGTCGGCCTCGAGTTCGACGATCACGAGCTCGACCGCGTCCCAACTTCCACCCGAGACCGCGTACGGCCGCGTCAACGGAATGCGCACGGTGCGCGAGCGCGCGGCGACGAGCTTCACGCGCGCCGCTCTTCCTTCGCGTAACGCGCGACGACGTCGATCAGCGGATCGAGACGCTCGAGCAACGGATACACCGTCGGCAGGCCCGTTTCTCTCGCGATGCGCTCGCGTGTCGCGGCACGTTCGTTCTCCGGCAGATGCTCGTGGTTGAGCGCGATGCCGAGCACGCGCGCACCGTACATGCCGATCAGCGCGATCTCGGACGCGAGCGGCGGGATGACGTTGCCCAGATGCTCCTGATCCTCGAAGAACTTGCGCGCCGGCGCGTGCTGCAGGATCACTCCGCGGGCGCCCCCCGACAGCAGGAGCTCCGCTCCACACGGCCCCGACGGATTGCGCAGCGCCGACTGCCCTTCGAGCACGATCAGCTCCGGCGCGAGCTCGCGGTCTGCGCTCACGATCGCGTGCTCGAGCTCGCCCGACACGAAGTCGTTGGGCGTCGAGTCGAGCACAAATCCGAACCTGCAACCCTGCAGCCAGCCCGTCTGGCCCGTGTAGATCACTTCCGTCGCGAGGCCACGCTCGCGCAGCGCCGCCGCGAGCACCTGGCTCGTCGTGCGCTTGCCGAGCGCGCAATCCGTGCCGAGCAACGCGAGCCGCGGCGCGCGCACGGTGGCGATTTCGCCCTTCCAGAAGTGCAGTTCCGCGCGCGGTTTCGGCTTGCGCACGTCGATGATGCGCGCCTTGCCACGCTCCGCTGCGGCACGCAAGTCCGGTTCGTCGGAGAGCACCTGATGCAGGCCGCTGACGGCGCCGATGCCACGCTCGAGCGCGCTCGCGATCGGCTTGCGCAGGCTCTCGGGCAACACACCGCCCGACGTGGCGACACCGACGACGACCCAAGCGGGCCTGCGACCGGATTGCAGCAGCTCCTCGAGACTCGCGAAGGTCGGAATGCCGCGCTTGCGCCCGTCGAGCAGTTCGCCCGCGTCGCGACCCGCACCCTGCGCGTCGACCAGCGCGACGATCTCGAAGCGGCTAGGGCCCCGCACCAGCCCGTGCGCCGTCTTGGCGTCGGAGGTCAGAAATCGATCGACAGTCAGGACGGCGGCGGTTTCACGCATGGGGGCGCTGCGTAGGATAGCGGCGCGCTCGACGAGCCGCCGCCGCCCATGTTCCTGCTCCAGCTCCTCTCGCTCACCCTCGTTTCGCTGTTCCCTTCGCTCGCGCCGGCCGCGCAGGGTGGTTACTCGAACGAGAAGTACCCCGACCTAGGGATCGAGCTCGATCGCCCGCGCGACTACGAGGCGATCCCGACGCAGCCCGACGAGGAATTTGTCGTGCTGTATTACGCGGAGAAGCTCGACCCTGACCCGAAGAAGCGGCGCAAGGTGCGGCCGGAGCTGTCGGTCGTGTCGATCGACTTCGTTCCGGATCCGGTGCCGAAGGAGCCCGAGCCGACGCCGCCGCCCGCGCCCGAGGACGAAGAGGGCAAGAGCAAGGCGGCGCCCGTCGAGCGCAAGCCGGAAGCACCGCCGCCGCCTCCAACGAGCACGCTCCAGCGCTGGTTCGAGCGCCACACCGGCTGGGAGCTCGGCCGTTCGGAGCCGGGCAAGCCGCGCGCGGGCTGGACCTCGACCGTCTACACGCTCACGCAGAAGCAGGTCGGGCGCGGCGAGCGGCTAGTCGGCTGGTGCCATGCTTACGTACAGGAAGGAAAGCGCACGGTCGCGTTCGTCGCGACCTGCGGCGTCGCGGACTTCAAGGAGCAGGAAAAGATCTGGAGCCACATCGCCGAGAAGGCCGAGCTCTCCGAACCCGAAGGTCAGGACGTCACCAAGCTCCAGCAGAAGTACGCGCGCTCCGGCCTGCGCGGCATCGATTATCGCGTCAAGGTGCGCCAGAAGATGGTGCGCGGCTGGAAGGCCGAGGACACCGAGAATTTCATCGTCCTCTACCACACCAACGACCAGCCGCTGATTCGCACGCTGCTCGCCGACATCGAGTCGATCCGGCGTGAGTACATCAAGCTCTTCCCGCCCGCCGGCGAGATCAACGCCGTCTCGACCGTGCGCGTGTGCCGCGACCGCACCGAGTACATGGCCTACGGCGGGCCTCCGGGCTCGGCCGGTTATTGGAACTGGGTTGCGGAGGAGCTCGTCTTCTACGACGCGCAGGTCAAGGAGAAGGGCAAGCGCTCGAGCGGCGACGCGAACACGTTCATCGTGCTCTACCACGAGGCCTTCCATCAGTACATCCACTACTCGGCCGGCGAGGTGCCGCCGCACTCGTGGTTCAACGAAGGCCACGGCGACTACTTCTCCGGCGCCGACGTCGTCGGTTCCAAGGTGCGCAAGATCGGCCTGAATCCCTGGCGTTTCGGCTACATCCAGCGCGCCGTCAACGAGAACAAGTTCGTCCCGTGGAAGGACATCATCGGCTTCGAGCAACCCGAGTACTACCGCTCCGACCGCGTCGGCCTGTGCTACGCCCAAGGCTGGTCGATGATCTACTTCCTGCGCCAGTCGCCCGTCGTCCAGAAGCACCCGCAGTGGTCGAAGATCCTCGACACCTACTTCAACGAGCTCAAGCTCGACTACTCGCGCAACCTCGCCCTGCTCGAAACCCAAGGCCGCAAGGACGACCGCGCCGCCAAGGCCGCCGTCGGCGTCGCCTCCCGCAAGCACGCGCTCGGCAAGGCCTTCGACGGCATCGACATCGCCGCCCTCGAAGCCGAGTGGGCGAGCTTCATCTCCAAGCTCGAATTCAAGCGCTGAGCGCTCAATCGCCCGGCGTCTGCGGGAGGCGCAGGGTCCAGTCGCCGAGCAGGCTCCAGAAGTAGGTGCGCTTGCGGCCGATGTCGCCGCCGACGGAGTCCCAGGTGGGGCCGGAGCGTTCGAGTTCGAAGTAGCGGCGCCAGGCGTCGCCCATGCGGCCGCCGGAGCGAAGGCATTCGGCGAAGCCGCGGGGCTCGTCGTAGAAGACCTTGGCGCGGCCGAGGAGCGCGACGGCGCCGCCGTGGAAGAGGATCGCCTCGGCGCCCTGGTCGCGGCCGTAGTCGGGGTGATCGAAGGGGAGTTCCCAGGCACCGGGCGGCGAGATCGCCTGGCAGCCGGTGTGGACCCAGAGGGCGGGAGCGACGGCGAGGTTGCGCGCGCGCACGTCGCGC
>JABWBL010000209.1 GCA_013360535.1 Planctomycetaceae bacterium | reverse complement strand
AATGGCTTCGCGAGCTGCGCGACGGGTTCGCCGACGCTCGTGGGCGTCGGCGTCTCGGCGTACCCCGACATGAACAGCACGGGAAGGTCCGCGCGCGCGCGGCGCAGCTGCGTCGCGAGCCCGTCGCCGCCCAGGCGCGGCATGATGCGGTCGGTGATGACGAGGTCGAGCTCGGCCACGCGCCTTTCGCCCAGCGCGAGCGCTTCCTCGCCGTTGCTCGCTTCGAGCACCTGGTATCCGGCGCTGCGCAGGTTGGCCGTGACGATCTCGCGCACCATCGGCTCGTCCTCGACCACGAGCACGAGGCCCGTGCCGCGCTCGCTCGCCTGTGTCGACGGCCGCTCCGGCGCCGGTGCCGCCTGCTGCGGGGTGGGCGCGCGTGGCAAGTACACCGACACGGTCGTGCCGAGGCCGAGAGCGCTGTCGAGCGCGACGATCCCGCCGCTCTGGTGCACGATCCCGTAGACCGTCGAGAGCCCAAGTCCCGTGCCCTTGCCCTGCTCCTTCGTCGTGAAGAACGGATCGAACGCGCGCTGGCGCGTCTCCTCGTCCATGCCCGTCCCGTCGTCGCGCACGCGCAACCGGACGAACGGTCCGGCGCGCACGTGCTCGTGGCCCTGCGTGGCGCGTTCGTCGAGCTCGAGCGGCTCCGTGTCGATCGCGAGCGAACCACCCTGCGGCAGGGCGTCGCGCGCGTTGATCGCGAGGTTGAGCACGACCTGCTCGATCTGCACGCGGTCGCAGTTGACGTGCATTCCGCGCTCGGCGTGCTGGATCGAGAGCCGGATGTGCTCACCGATCACGCGCCGCAGCAGCGCGCCCATCTCGTCGACCACCTGCGTCAGGTCCTGCAGCTGCGGCGAGAGCACCTGCTGGCGGCTGTACGCGAGCAGCTGCCGCGTGAGCCCGGCCGCGCGCTCGGAGGCCTCGAGGATCTGGTGCGCGGCGCGCCGGGTCGTCTCGTCGCGCGAGCCCTGCTCGAGTGCCTCGGCGTGCCCATCGACCGCCATCAACAGGTTGTTGAAGTCGTGCGCGACCCCGCCGGCGAGGCGCCCGACGGCCTCCATCTTCTGCGCCTGCCGCAACCGCTCCTCGAGGCCACGACGCTCCGTGACGTCGACCACCGCGCCGTCGTAGTGCGGCGTGCTGCCGTCGGGCGCGCGCGTCACCGCGGCGCGGATCAGCGCCCACACCGTCGATCCGTCGCGCCGCCGCAGCAGGAACTCGTCGCTGGCGATCCCGCCCGAGGCCTCGATATGCGCGCGGAACTCGAGCATGCGTTCCGGCTCGACGTGCAGGTCCTCCGGTCGAACTTCCATCAGCTGTTGCGCCGTCTCGTAGCCGAGCATGCGCGCGAGCGCGTCGTTCGCGTAGTGGAAGCCGCGGTCGCGCGACGTGCGGAACAGTCCCTCGTTGACGTTCTGGTTGATCGACTCGAGCAGGTCCGCGCTGCGCTCGCGTTCCAGCGCGATTTCCGCCAAGGCCGCCGCGCGCTCGAGCAGCCGCAGTTCTTCGGCCGTTGGCGCGCGTGGTGCGTCGAAGTAGACCGCGAACGTGCCCAGCACCTTGCCCTTCGCGTCGCGCACGGGCACCGACCAGCACGCGCACAGGCCGAACGGGCGCGTGGCCTCGCGGAAGCGCTCCCAGTTCAGGTCGTGCTCGATGTCGCTGGCGACGCTCGGCGCCCCGGTGTGCGCCGCAGTGCCGCAGGAGCCCTGCCGCGGGCCGATCTCGAGGCCGTCGACGAGCTCGCACCAGGCCCGGGGAAGCGATGGCGCCAGCAGGTTCCGCAGCTTGCGCCCCTCGAGCAGGAGCAGCGAGACCCGCGAACCGCCGATCAGGAGCTCGATGCCGCGCACCAGCTCCGCCAGCGCCGCCTTCGACGACTGACCGGTGGCGATCAGCTCGAGCACTTGGGACTGCCCGCGGATCACGTCGTGGTCGCGCTTGCGCTCGGCGATCAGCGCGCCGAGCACCAGCGGGCCGGTCAGCACCGCGAAGGTGAAGATCTGCACAGCGCCCGCACGTTCGTCGATCGGGAGCGCGATGAACGGCCCCCAGCCGCCGAGCGTCGCGGCGTAGATCGAGATCGCGGCCACCGCCGCCGTGCTCGCGGCGCCCAGGGGGCCCAGTCGCACCGCCGCCAGTGCCGCGATCGGAAGCACCGCATAGAGCAGCAGGACCGACGTCGAGCCGATGGTGCTCGTGCTCAGCATCAGCGCGAGCAGGGCGAGCAGCGTCGCGAAGACCGCGGCGGCCTCGAGCCGCCGGCGCGCGTTCCAGCTCGCGAGCTCGCCGCGCGCGAGAATCGCGATCATCGGCGTCACGCACAGGATGCCGAGCGCGTTCATGCGCCACCAGCTATCCCAGCCGGTGTAGAACGGCACGTACTGCGCCTCGCCGGGCAGGGCGCGGCCGATCCACGACAGCAGCATGCTCGAGAGCGGCGCCACCGCGGCGATCACGAACAGGCGCGCGACGTCGCCCAGTCGCGCGAAGGCTCCGTCGATGCGCAGTCGGCGCGCGAGCCACGCGCCGAGCAGCGCCTCCGCACAGGCGCCGAGGATTCCAGAAACGACGATCAGGTTCGGATAGCCGACCTGCAGGCGCACGACGAGCGCCGCGAGCGCCACGATCCACCCACTGCTCGCTCCCAGACGCCACACTCCGGCGATCGCCACTCCCGACGGCAGCCAGATGACCGCTTCCTTCAAACCGCTGCCGGGCACCTCGCGCAGGAACTGCGCGACCAGGAGCAGCGCAAGAAACGTCGCGCGTTCCATCCAGATGCGCCAGCGCCGCGCTTCCGCGGGCCGCGACGAACGTGCGGTTCTCTCAACCTCCGGAGGTTGCGATCTGGCGCTCATGGGGGGGGCCGGGAAGCCGTTGGCGCGCCACGGATCGTCGGCATCCCCGTTCCGGCAGTCAACGCCCGGCGCGGGAGATTGCACTGGGGAGCGCGACGCACGCGGCCCGCGCCGGACTCCGGACACGGGCCGCGCTCGGCCACCGATGGCGCTTCCGCTCGCCTACTGCAGCATCACCGAGACGTCGTTGCTGGCGGTGTTCGCGACCGCGAGATCGAGCCGGCCATCGCCGTTGAAGTCGGCGGCCACCATGCCTGCGCAGTGGTCCCCGGCGCCGAACAGGTCGCGTGCCTCGAGGTGACGGGCGCTGCCGCCGCGGCGCAGGTCGACGTAGGGCGAATAGTTGCAGCTCGTCGCCACGTCGAGCAGGCCATCGCCGTCGAAATCGGCGAGCACGACGTCGAACGGGTCGTAGCCGCAGGGGAATGGCGTCCGCGCGCCGAAAGCGCCCTGTCCGAGGCCGGGCAGCACGCAGTAGCTGTAGCCGACGATGTGACCGAACTCGGTGACGACGAGGTCGAGCTTGCCGTCGGCGGTGACGTCGCCGAGCGCGAGCTGCATCGGGTTGAGCCACGTCGCGAGCGTCGTGCGCGGCGCGAAGCTGCCGCCTCCGAGCCCGAGCGAGACCGATACGCTGTTGCTCAGTCCCTCGGCGACGACGAGGTCGACGAGGCCGTCGCCGCTCACGTCCGCCACGAGCACGTCGTTGGGCCCCGCGCCCGCCGCGCGGTCGACCTTCGCCGCGAGCGTGCCGTTGCCCAGCCCACGCAAGAAGCTCGTCGTGTTCGAGCCCGAGTTGGCGACGACCACGTCGTTCAGGCCGTCGCCGTCACAGTCGACCACGGTCAGTCCCTGCGGAGCGTTGCCCGTCGGGTAGTTCACCGCGGCCGCGAAGTTCGCGCCGCCGAGCCCGCGCAGCACGCTGATCGTCGCGGCGCCGGAGTTGCTCACGATGAGCTCGGGGAACGCGTCGCCGTCGAGCCTGGCCACGACGACGTGCCGCGGTCCGGGCCCCGTGGCGAAGCTCGTCGCGTTCGCGAAGGTCGCCGGGCCGGTCGCGCGCAGCACGCTGACCGAGTTGGAGCCGGAGTTCGCGCTCACGAGGTCGACGCGCCCGTCGTTGTCGAGGTCGCCGCTCGCGAGCCCGACCGGCGCCGCTCCGACCGGACGGCTGCTCAGCGTCCCGAAATTGCCGTTTCCAAGGCCAAAATGCACCGAAACGATGGACGCGAAGGTGTCGGCGCTCGCGAAGTCGAGCCGGCCGTCGTTGTCGAAGTCCGCGACCGCGAGGCGATACGGCCCGACGCCGGCGAGCGCGTCGTTCTTGCCGTTGAACGTGCCGTCACCGCGGTTGGTCAGGCACGACACGCGATCGGCGCTGTACCCCGCGCACAGCAGGTCCTCGAAGGTGTCGCCGTTGAAGTCGCCGTGCACGAGCTTGATCGGCTGCTGAGCAAGATTGCGCGCCGTCGGCGCCGCGAACGTGCGGTTGGGACCGGCGAGGTACACCTGAGTCTCGTCGTTTGCGGCATCGGCTGTGGCGATGTCCGCGCGCCCGTCGTGGTCGAAGTCGGCCACCGTCACGTCGAATGGGCTGCCCGGAGTGAGGAGCGTCGGCCCGCTGACGAACGTGCCGCCCGGTGCGCCGAAGAACACGCTCACGGTGCCGCCGGTGTAGTCCGCGGTCGCGACGTCGAGCCGCCCGTCGGCGTCGAAGTCGCCGGCGTCGAGGCCGTAGGGCGTCGCTCCCGTGCTCCAGGCGACCTCGGCGGCGAACTGGCCGCCGCCGAGCGAGCGCTGCAGCACGAGTTGATCGGAATCGCCGCGCACGCTGAGCACGTCCGCGCGGCCGTCGCCGTCGACGTCGACCAGGAGCAGTCCGTAGAGGATCGAGCTCGTCGCGATCGCCTGCTGCGCTCCGAAGGTGCCGTCGCCGTTGCCCAGCGCGCAGAAGAACTCGTTCGTCGACCAGGTCGGGTACACGAGGTCCGCGTGGCCGTCGCCATCGACGTCGCCGATCACCAGATCGGAGTTCTGCTCGACCGTCGGGGCGTGCCACGCGCGCTCGAACACGCCGTTGCCGACGTTCTTCAACACGAGCACCTCGAACGTCTTCATCGCGACCAGATCGACCCAGCCGTCGCCGTCGAGGTCCTTGGCCACGAGCCCGTCGAGGTTGGCGCGGGTCGCGTAGGCCTCGAAGCTCGAGCGGAAGTGCAGGTGCTTGCGGCCGGTGTAGGCCGAGGCGCCGACGGCCGGGTTGCGCGCCGGGATCGACTGGGAGGTCGGCGAGAGCTGCGCGGCGCGGGCCGGAGCGACGGCGAGAGCGCACAGCGACAGGGCCGCTGCGACGGCGGAGGGGGAGTGGGGCATGAAAAGGAGCGGGCTCGAAAGGGGGGGGGCGGCGGGCGTCCGAAGACGGAAGCGCTCGTTCGCCAGAGTGGGCGCTTGGACCGATCCGAAGGTTCCATCCTGCCCGATCGTCGACACATCCTGATGGGGTGTGGATGCGTGGAAGTCTGACTGTGACGTTTGCGAGAGCGTTGGTGTGCCCGCGTTGGCCCCTCGATTCGCGGCGCTAAGCGCTCGCGATCGCAGGCTTGTGGCGACCGGAGCGCGTGCCGCGACGAGGATCCCCGCACCTCGAAACGGGAACCCTGCCATGAAAAACCTGATCCTGCTCGCCGCGCTCGTCCTCGTCGCCACGGCCCTCGGCTGCTGCCTCGTGTCGCCCAAGCCTGCTCCGCCCGCCGCCGGGCTCGTCGGTGCGTGGAAGGGGGACTCGACGTTCCTCGACCGCGACCTCGCGGTGGAGTACGGCTCCTTTCCGGTCGTGGTCGAGATCGCGGCCGACGGCTCGGCCACGGGCTCGATCGGTTCGGCGCGGCTCGCCGAGGCGCTGGTGCGCGAGCGTGAGGGCGAGTTCCTCGTCGAAGGCCGTCTCGACGGCGACGTGTTCGCGACTGGCAGCCTGCCCGCGCAGGGCAAGTCGCTGTTCGTGATGATCCTCGCCGCGCCGGTCGACGCTCACACGTCCGGCAACCTGCACTTGAAGTCGAACGGCGTGTTCGACTTCACGTTGCGCGTCTGCGGGCTCGAGCTCGCGAAGCAGTGACGCGCGTCAAGGCTGCACGAGGAACTCGAGCGCGTTGGAGAGCGACGTGCTCTTCGACGCCGGCGGGTCGCGGTACCAGGCTTGCGCCTGAACGACGGCCCCCGCCTGCAGCGGAGCGCCGAGCGCCGCGGGATTGGCCGCGACGAACTGCAGGAAATCGAGCGACAGCTGGCCGTCGCAGTTGCCGGCGGTTCCGCCGGAGAGCTGCACTCCGGTGCGCTGCGTCGGCGACTTCACGCACAGGAAGCTCGTGCCCGTGCCCCACGGCAGCGCGGCCCGTCCATTGAGCCCGTAGAACAGGAGTCCCTGCCGCACGCCGTCGACGCCGCCCGCGGTGAGCGTGAAGCCGCTGCTCGCGCTCGCGCTCGGGACGCCGCTCGCGCC
>JABWBL010000208.1 GCA_013360535.1 Planctomycetaceae bacterium | reverse complement strand
CGACCTCGCTCTCGCCCCCACTCGCGTCGAGCCGCGCCACCGGCGCCTCGCGCTCGGGCACGATGCGGCGCAGCTCCTCCGTCGCCTTCTCGCGCGCACGCACGTCGAGCCAGCGCCCGAGGCTGTACAGCACGAGCACCATCGTCGCGGTGTCGAAGTAGACGTCACCGCCGCCGCGGAACGTGTTCCACACGCTGACGGTCCAGGCCGACACCGAACCGAGCAGGATCAGCGACTCCGCCGACAGCCAGCGCCCCAGGCGCACGACCGCATCGGCGAGCGGGAAGCCGAGCAACAGGATCGCCGGCGTCGAGAAGAACAGCGCGCCCATGCGGAACACGCCCGCCAGCGCCTGCGCGCCCTCCTCGCCGCCCTGGTCGTGCAGCATCCCGCCGTACAGCGACAGCGAGAACACCATCACGCCCATCGCGAGGAAGCCCGAGAGCACGACTCGCGCGAGCAGCCGGTCCGTGCGCGCCTCGAGCCCGCGGTGGCTGAGGCGGTGCGCGAGGTAACAGCCGCTGCAGCAGTAGGCCTCGCCATCGCCGTCGCGACGGACCGGGCCCGCGAGCGGCAACCCGCAGTGGGTGCAGCTCGCGGGCCCGTTGGCTTCGTCGTGGCGCGTCGCGGTCATGGTGCGCGGGCGAGAGCGTACTCCGCCGGACGCGCGCTGGAACGAGCTACTTGACGACCTCGGCGGCCGGCTTCACCGGCCCCTTCTGCAGGTAGTCGGGCAGCTGGTACTCGAGCGTGTACCACGTGAAAAACACGAGGAACGCGACGTAGAAGAGCATCAGGTACCAGGGCACGCCCCCGTGGCCGAAACCCGGGTCGTGCTGACGGCTGTCGGTTTCTTGCTCGCTCACTGGAAATCCTCCCCGAAGTTGAGCCCTTCCTCGCGCTCCTGACGGAACACGCGGTCGAGCATCTCGTGCTTGGTCTTCTCGACATCCTTGAACTGCCCGGTGAGGAACGCCCACACGAGCAGCAGGAAGAACCCGACCGCCACGAACCCGTAGGTCAGGATCGGGTCGAACGCGAAGCCCGCGAGCTCGTCCTTCTTGATCGTGCGGAGGAACTCGTGGAGCTTGAAGAAGAACATGCAGCCGGCGGCGAGACACACGGCCGTGAAGACCACGTGGATCGTGCGCCACCGGCGGCGCGACAGCGGCTGCTTGCTCGCCGGCAGGTTGGGGTTCGTGCTCACGGCGTCACCCGTTCCGCGACCGGGATGCCCGCTTGCACGGTGCCCAGCCACTGCAGGTAGGTGACGAGCGCGAAGCCATCGGCGTTCGGCACGCCCTTCTCGTCGAAGTAGAAGGGGTACGGCGGCATGACCGAGTGCGGCACGACGCTCTTGGGGTTGATGAAGTGCGCGATGTGCCAGTCGTTGGTCTTCTTGCCGCCTTCGCGGGCAAGGTCGGGACCGACGCGGCGCGTGCCCCACAGGTGGGGCTGGTTGAGCGCGTTCTGGTACTCCTGCGCGCTCGACGGCGCGCCCCAGCGGACGTGCTCGTTCGAGACGACGCGCACGTACTGGCTGTGGCAGTGCCAGCAGGCCTGACCGACGTAGACGTCGCGGCCGCGCTGCAGCGCCTTGGCGTAGCTCTCCGGCGAGACGGTGCCGTAGTGCTCCTTGAAGCTCTCGGGGAACTTCTCCGAGAGCTGCACGAACTCCAGGCTCGGCTTCTCCGCGAGCTGCGCGAGCGTCTGGTAGTCCATGCCGTGGTAGCTGTAGAGGCTCATCCACGGGAAGATCATCGAGAGCAGGAAGGCGATGGCGAAGCAGCCGACGCCCGCGATGAAGACCAGTGTGTAGAAACGTTCCATGGTGCTGGATTCTCCGTGGGATCAGTCGGCGTTGGCCGGGATGTAGTGCTTCTCTTCCTGGTACGCCGCGCCGGCCTTGGCCGTCATGAACATGTTGTAGAGGGCGCAGAACAGGCCCACGAGGATCATCACGCCCGAGAAGGCGCGCACCCACCAGAACGGCTCCGACATCCGCAGGATGTCCGACCAGTCGTTCAGGTCACGCTGCATGAAGCCGTGCACGAGGCCGGCGATCATCAGGTCGAAGAACATGATCATCACGCCCACCGACCACAGCCAGAAGTGCCAGCCGCGCAGCGTCTGCGAGTACCACTCGCGCTTGCACACGCGCGGCCAGAGCCACTCGATCACGCCGAACAGCCAGAACGTGAACACGCCGAACATGATCAGGTGAGCGTGGCCGACGACCCAGTCGGTGAAGTGGATCACGCGCTGGAAGAGCCAGGTCACCTGGAAGGCGCACTGCAGGCAGGTGATGAAGTAGAACACCGCGCCGACATAGAACCAGCGGATGGCCATGCTGGTGCGGAGCGCGCTCCAGCGGCCGCGCAGCGTCATGAAGAAGTTGACCACGACGGTCGTGACGACCACCTCGATCGCGATCGTCGTCGTGATCGCGCCGAACTCGACGTAGTCGGGGATCGGCGAGATCAGGAAGTGGTGCACGCCGCCGAGCGGATAGAAGAACGCGAGCGCCCAGAAGCCGATGACCGAGAGCGAGTGGCTCCAGATCGGGCGGCGCAGGATCAGCGGCACGAAGAAGTACATCATGCCCCAGCCCATCGGCGTCACGTACAGGCCGACGAGGTCGTGGATGAACAGGCCCGTGGTCGCGGCGCCCGCGGCACCGGGGAGCATCCACTCCGGCATGATGTTGCCCATCAGGTACGTCAGCGCGAGCCACACGAGGCCGGCGGTGAAGTACCACAGCGTCACGTAGAACTTCTGGTCGCGCGCCTTGTAGATCGGGACCATGAACTGGACGATCACGAGCACCGCGCCGACGACGACCAGCAGGTCGACCGGCACGAAGTTCATCTCGAACGTGCCCGGGCGGAAGCCGGTCGGCGTCTCGCCCCACTCGATCGCCTGCGCCTTGTCGGTCAGGTACCCGACGATGGACAGCGCGAGGATGAGCTGCCAGGCGGCGAAGATCAGGCCGCCGAGCTTGTCCGACAGGACCTTGTAGCCCGTCAGGCGCGGCACGACGTAGTACAGCATCGCCGTGAACCCGTTCACGAGCCAGCCATAGGCGGCCATGTTCGTGTGCAGGAGGCGCATGTGCCCGGGCGTGAGCATCCAGTTGTCGTGCCCGAGCGGGAAGTAGCCGACGAACTGCAGCGAGTACAGGAAGCCCGCGATCATGCTGATCGAGAGCGCCACCGCACCGGCGAAGATGTGCGCCTTGATCAGGCGGTAGTTGACGAGCGGGTCGCCGTGGGCGGCGAGCGTGGTGGAAGCGCTCACTTGAGGGGCTCCTTGCGCGAGAGCGACTGGATGAAGTGGACGAGGTCCCAGATCTCTTCCGGCTTGAGCGCGCCCTCGAACGAGCCCATCGGGGTTCCCTTGATGCCCGCCGCGATCGTGCGGTACAGGTCGACGCCTTCGGAACCGGCGCGGAACGTGCCGGCGGTCAGGTCACGCGGACGGATCGGGTAACCCCAGTCGTCCTCGTAGTCGCCGGCCGTCGGGCCGTCGCCCTTGCCGCCCGCGCCGTGGCAGGAATAGCAGCTGCCCTTGGCGACGTCGTTGAAGTAGGCGCGACCCCGCTCGACGCTCGCTGCGTCGTAGGGCGTCTCGTTGACGCCGGGGAAGATCGAGCGCAGGTGCGCGGGGTGCCAACGCTTGATCACGATCTCCGCGATCTCCTTGGCGTCGGGCAGCTCCTCGTTCTCGTAGGCGTCGTCGAGCATCACCTGCTCGAACTCGCCCTTCATCGAGAGCCAGCGCACGTACTCGACGAGGTCCCAGCGCTTCTCCTCGTTGACGAGGCGGAACTCGGGCATCGAGGAGCCCGCGAGGCCGCGCGTGATGGTCTGGAACAGGTCGCGACGCTGCGGGCGCGAGGCCGCGTCGGTCGACGTGAACTTGTAGAGCCCCTTGCGGAAGTTGCGCGGGCGCGGGTTGAGGTAGCGCGCCGCGGGGCCGCCGCCGTCACCGATCTCGCCGTGGCAGCCGATGCAGTGGATCTGGAAGTTCTGCTGGCCCGAGGGGATGCGCAGGAATTCCACGGCGCCCGAGTCGCGCAGCCACGGCGACTCGAGGCCGAAGTACTGCTCGCTCGCGTCCGCGATGTGCTTCGCGAGCCCGGCGCCAAATTCCTTCTCGTAGTTGGCGACGTCGACTCCGAACGGCAGGTCGATCTTGTCCTCGTCGTTGTCCTTGACGACATCGCGCCCGAAGTCGCCTTCGTAGCTGCCGATGTTGTCCGCGGAGCGCAGGAAGGGCGCGACGAAGAGCGCCAACGCGAGGAGCCACAGGAGGCCGCTGAACGCCGCGGATCCCCTGCTTCCTCGAGCGGCCCGAAGACCTGCCCGGCTTCTGAGTGAGGTGGCCATGAATGTTCCTTGAAAGGTTCCCGCAAGACCGGCGGGTCAGGGTGGGGAGGTTAGAGGCTCGATCTGGGAACGAGAGAAGGGCCGAGATCCGTACCCAACAGTGGGAACAGTTCGTACGAGTGCGGACGTGCGGAGAGCTCCGCAGTCGCTACGCTTCGCGGCGCGAAAGTTCCCCCATGCGAGAGGCCAGCTTGGCGACGAAGAAGTCCGTGTCGAAGTCGGGTGACGCGAAGGTGAAACATGGCAAGGGCAAGGGCAAGGCCCAGGCCAAGGTGAATCCGAAGGCGCGGGCCGCGAAGGCCAGCGCGCGCGAAGAGCGCGAGGAAGAGGAGCTCGACTCCGACAGCACGCCCGTGCCCGAACCGGTCGCGGCGGCTGCGGAGCCCAAGAAGGCGCGCCGCGGCAAGGCGCCCGTCGAGCTTGGCCCGGCGCTCGTCGAGGCGTGGCAGACGCACGAGCGCATCCATCAGTTCCTGCTCGAGGAGCTCGCACCCGAAGCCTGGTCGAGCCCCGCTCCGATCGGCAAGGGACGCACCGTGCGCGGCATCGTGTGCCACATCCACAACGTGCGGCTGCTGTGGCTCGCGAGCCACGCGCCGGGCAGTGCGGTGCCGGCGAAGCTCAACCGCGAGGGCGCGACGCTCGAGCAGGCGCGCGAGGCGCTGGCGCAGAGCTCCGTCGCGATGGTCGCGTTGCTGCGCCAGTCGCTCGCCGACGGCGGTCGGCTGAAGGACTTCAAGCCCGACGTCGTCAACTTCGTGGCCTACGCGATGGCGCACGAGGCGCACCACCGCGGGCAGATCTGCCTCGTGGCGCGTGCGCTCGGCCAACCGCTGTCGCAGCAGGCCGGTTTTGGCCTGTGGGAGTGGCGCAAGCGGCACGCGGAAGCGCACCCCGAGCCGGAGGAGTGAGCGCTATTCGTCGAGCTCGGACGGATCGCTTTCGTCGGGCTCGACGTCGTCCAGTTCGCTCGTCCGCGAGTCGTCGAGCAGCTCGCGCAGCACGCTCGTCGCGTAACAGCCCGGCGGCAGCGTGAAGCCGAGCTCGAGGAACTCGCCGTGCTCGTCGAGCCCGGCTTCGACCGTCGATTCGCCGAGCGGGAAACGCAGCGGGCGCCGGCTCCCCTGCCACTGCAGCGGACCGGGCCGCGCGAAGACTTCCGCGTCCTGCCCTTCGCGTGCGAGCACCTCCGCCTCGATCTCCGCCGGGCGCCCCTGCGGCACGCTCATGCGCGCGCCGAACAGCGGGCCGCTCGCGGAAATCTCGAGCTTGATCGCACGTTCGCGCTCGAGCTCGAGTTCCTTGACCAGGAACACCGCGCCGTTGCGGTGCAGCCACGCGAGGTCGCCGAGCTCGACCTCGTCGAGGTGCTCGAGGCGCGCCGCGACGACGTCGTTGAAGAGCCGCGACTGGTAGGCCGACGTGTAGAAGCGCAGGAAGTTGCGGTCGAGCGCGTGCAGCGCGCGTTTCGCGTTGCCGCCGCTCTTCGCCATCGCCCGACACAGGCGAATGCACGGCCGGAAGCCGCCGGGCCACGCCTCGGACGCCCCCATGTAGTCGCCGGCGTCGTACAGCTGCCGCGCCTTGAGGATGCGGCCCTTGTCGTGCGGACCCGCGCGGCCCGCGATCCACGCAACCGCTTCGGCGTGGTCGCCGCGAAGCAGCGCCTTGCCGATGCGCCATGTGTCGCCACGCGCGCCGAAGCGTTGCTCGCCGAAGTAATTCGGCACGCCACGCCGCGTGAGCACGTCGAGGATCGCGCGTGCGGCAGGCAGTTGCGCCGCGCCGCAGCCGCGCAACCGCAACACGAAGCGGTTTCCACGCAGGTGGCCGACACGCAGCTTGTTGCGGTGGCGCGCGGCCGAGAGCACCGTCAGGCCCGATATGGGTGGACCTGTCAAGCACTCCTGACGGATCACGCTGACAGGTTTGAATTGTGCGGGGCCGGTCGCCTTCATCAGGCGGCCGGCCCCGGTCGCT
>JABWBL010000207.1 GCA_013360535.1 Planctomycetaceae bacterium | reverse complement strand
CCGGCATCGGCTCGGCGATCGCGGCCAACAAGGTGCCGGGCGTGCGCGCGGCGACCTGCTGCGACGTCGCGATGGCGAAGAACGCGCGCGAGCACAACTTCGCGAACGTGCTCTCGCTCGGCGGCAAGCTGGTCGCGCGCGACGTCGCGCACGAGATCGTCAAGGCGTTCCTGTCGACGGCGACCGGCGAGGCGCGGCATGCGCGGCGCGTCGCGAAGATCACGGACATCGAGCGGCGCTACCTCAAGGGCGCGCCGGGTGGAGTGCAGGCGTGAAGCTCTCGCGTGAGATCGGTGCGGCGGAACTGGAAGCGTTGCTGGTCGAGCTCGGCCGCCAGATCCTCGAACAGGGTCCGGAGTCGGTGTTTCCGCACGGTTCGGCGGGTGTCGAGGTCGAGTTCTGCCCCGATCGCGCGCGCGAGGTGCTCGACGCGGGCGCGTGCCGGCTGGGTTACTGCGGCTGCAAGGCGCCGGAGCTCACGACGCTCGCCGCCTACATCGACCACACGCTGCTCAAGCCCGAGGCGACGCTCGCGGAGCTCGACAAGATCTGCGAGGAAGCCCTCAAGAACAAGTTCGCGAGCGTGTGCGTCAACGGCGCGCACGTGAAGCGCTGCGCGGAGATCCTCGCGGGCTCGGGCGTGCTCGTGTGCTCGGTGATCGGCTTCCCGCTCGGCGCCAGCGCGACCGAGGTGAAGTGCTACGAGGCGCGCCGCGCAATCGAGGACGGCGCCTGCGAGATCGACATGGTGATGAACGTCGGCCTGCTGAAGTCCGGCGCGGACGCTGCGGTCGAGCGCGACATCGCGGCCGTCGCCGAGGTCTGCCACAGGCTTGGCGCACGGCTCAAGGTGATCCTCGAGACCTGCCTGCTCAACGACGCCGAGAAGGTGCGCGCCTGCGAGGCCTCCAAGCGCGCCGGCGCGGACTTCGTGAAGACCTCGACCGGCTTCAACAAGGGCGGGGCGACGGCGGCGGACATCGCGCTGATGCGCCGCACGGTCGGCGACCGCATGGGCGTCAAGGCCTCGGGCGGCGTGCGCGACCAGAAGACGGCCCAGGAGATGATCGCCGCGGGCGCGACGCGCATCGGCGCGAGCGCATCGGTCGCGATCGTCAAGGGACAGAGCTCGAACTCGACGTACTGAGGCGGCTCCTTCCCCGCGGAAGGAACGCACGGCTCGTTCGTCGCTGCTGGCTCGACGGGGCTCGCCCCGCAGGAGGGTCGTGATGAAGCGCAACGTGGCTGTGCTGTTCGTGCTCGTGTTCGTCATCCTCGCCGTCAACCTCCGGCGCGGGCTTCGCTCGTCGAACGGGCGTTCCGCGCAGCCCGAAACTGCGGCGAGCGCGCCGGAGGAGGCTTCGCCCGAAGCTCTCGCGGCTCCGAGAGAGTCCGAGGAAGCGCGCAACGAAGCGCCGGCCGAGACGAAGGTCGCGACGGGCACGGCCCAGGCCGTGGCCGAGGAGCGCGTGACCTTGCGAGGCGCGTTCCGGTTGCGCGAACGCGACGGAACGGAGCGGGACGTGCGCACGGGCTCGTTCGAGCTCGTCGGCTTCTCCGGCGAGGGTGTGCAGCTCCTGCGCGGCACCATTTACGCGAAAGCGGGGCGCTGGCAGCACGAAATCGAGCGCGAACGGCTCGAGCGCGTCGCAAATTTCACGGTCGAGTTCCCGCAGGCCGAGGGGCGGATGCTGCCGCTCGTGCGGACCACGGAGGACCGCCGGATCGCGAACGACGGCCGCGGTCTTGACGTTCTCGTGCGCGACCCGGAGCCCTGCACGCTGCGCGTGTTCGACGCGGCGACACGCGTGGAACTTGCGGGCCTCGAAGTGTGCCGCGAGGCCGCGGGACTGCACCACGAGGAGGAGCACGAGCGGTACGTGCTCGCGCGCGACCTCGCCTCGCCGATCGACGCGCTGGCGCTGCGGGCGCGCGACGAACGCGCCATCTCGCTCACGCTCGAGATCGCGATCCGTGCTCCGGGGTATGCGTGGCAGGTGGTCGAGCTCGACCGCGGGCAGGGCGGCGAACGGCACGTCGAGCTCCTTCCCGGCGGCGACGTCGAATTCCGCTTCGGCGGCGCACCCGTGCCGAAGTCGGCTTCGCTCTGGATCTCGGCGCCCGCCACCGTGGGGAGCAGCGATCGGACCAGTCTCGATCTCGCGCTGCGGGGCCGTTCGAGCTTCACCGTGAGCGGCCTGCGCGAGCTCGACTACGAGGCCGTGCTGCACGTGGGCGAGCTCTACGACCCCGCGGGCGTGCTCGCGAAAACGAAGTTCCGTGTCGTCGCCGGCCAGCGCGCCACGGTCGACATCCACGTCGAGCCGCCGCCGGAAGTCGTGCGCGCGAGCCTGTCGGGAATCGCGCTGCTTCCCGCGCAATTCCGCCAGCGCGCTTCGGGCAAGGTGCTCGCGATCAGCCAGCTCGGCAACCGCCTCGGCGAACAACCCGAGCGCCTGCCGCTCACCGGATCGTGGGAATCCGAACCCGACGCGCCGCTCGCCACGCTGCGTTTCGCGGGCGAAGAGCTTGCGGTCGGCACCTACGCGTTGTGTGTGGAGGGCACGGGATTCTCCGAGTCGATCGAGCTGCCTCCCCAAGGCCTCCACGGCCTGCGGCTCGAGCTCGGCGCGCCATGTGAGGTCGTGTTCGATGTCGTCGACGCGGCCAGCGGAGAGCGCGTGCCGAACGTGCACTTGCACTGGTGCGTGAACGCGAACGCGGGCTCGTCCGGCATGGCCGAGTGGATCCGGGCGGAACGTGGGGCGGACGCGCTCTTCCGCGCGCAGGTCCCGGCAGGCGAGCTGCACTGGCTGATTGCGGCCGAAGGCTACGGCGAGCCCGAGCAATCCGGCGCACACGTCGCGGGGGAGCGCCGCGAGTTCACGCTGCGCCTCCCGCGCCAGTGCGCGATCGAGTTCGAGCTGCGCGACGGCGAGGTGTCCGTGCCCTTCCCGCAGTCGTGGCTGCCCGAGCTGGAGGCGCTCGGCCACGACGGCGAGACCTCGAGCTTCTCGTTCGGCAGCACGACGCGCGTGATCGGCGTCACGCGGCCGGGGCTTTACCGCATCACGCTGCCGCCCGTGAACGGTTTCCGCCCGCCTGCGGCCGTCGAAATCGACGTCGCCGCGGGCGAGCGGAAGTTGGTGCGGATCCAGCTCGAGCGCAACTAACGCGCGCGCGCCACCGCCGCCGTGTCGGCCATCTGCTGGAAGCGCGCGACCTTGCCGTCGCGGAGCCACCACGTGTGCGCGATCTGCACGTCGAGCGGCTTGCCCGAGCGCGACTTCGTCGCCTTGTAGCGGCCGAGCACGACCACGACCTCTGGCCCACCGACGATCTCGGCCGGTTCCACGCGGAAATCAGGCCATTCCGCGAGCACGCGCGCGAACACGCCCTCGACGATGGCCTGCTTGCCGCGGTAGGGGTTGCGATCCGACATCGGGAAGCCCTCGGCCTCGTTCCACACGACGTCGTCGTGCAGCAGGGCGAGGAAGCCCGGCACGTCGCCGACGGAGAACGCGCTGTAGAGCTTGCCCACGAGCGCACGCGCGCCGGCGGCATCGAGTTGCGTCATGGAAGCGCTCATTGCCAGGTGATGCTGACGGCGTCGGAGAGGTTGAAGCTCGCACCGCCGGCGTCGGGGTCGCGGTACCAGAACTGGAAGTTCGAGGTCACGCCCGGAAGGATCACGCCCACAGCCGGCGAGGCCGTCAGGTCGACCGTGCGCAGCGCGACGCCCTGCGCGTTGGTGAGCACGGCGGGGCCCAGGCGCAACGTGCCGCCGCTCACGCAGCGGAAGCCGTTGCCGAAGGGCGTCTGGGCCTGCGTGGCGCCGAAGTAGAACAGGCCCGCCTTGTTGAGCGGAGCGCGGTCGACGTACAGCGTCACGTCGTTCGCGGCCACGCTCGTGCTGCCGATCGCGCCGATGCGCGCGCCCTGACCCGTCGAGTTGACCGCGGCCGTGCAGTAGCGCGTGCCGATCGGCAGGTTGTCGCAGGCGATCTCGAGGATGCGCACGTAGTCGATGCCAGCCTCGACCACGTTGCCCGGGCTCACGTCGGTGACCGAGAAGCGCAGGCGCACGGTCGCGTTCGGCGTCACGTAGCTCGCGACGCGGTAGGTCTGGATCTGCCACGAGCTCGCGCTCGTCAGCGTCGCGACCGGCACCCACGTCGTGCCGTTGTTCGAGAGCTCGACCTGCATCGTGTCGGAGCCGTCCGACAGGAACCAGCGCGCGAAGCTGATGTACGGATCGGCCGTGACGGTGCAGTCGAAGGCGCGCGAGGTGAGCCGCGTCGGGCCGCCGTCGACGTCCGAGTTGCCCGCGACGTTGTCCGTCAGGAAGCACCGGCCGGAGCCGTCGTAGTCCGTCGGCGGGTCGTTGCGCACGCCGCCACCCGCGGGAACTGACGGCGGAACGTCCCATTGGCCATCGGTGAGGGTCGTGTTGGCGACGCTCCAGCCGGTGCCGCTCTCGCAGTTGTCGACGAGCAGCACGTTGGAGCCGCACGTGAAGAACGTGCGCGACCACGAGTCGCCGCCCGTGCCGTTGCCGTCGCCGTCGAACGCGGTCCCGAACGGATTGGTGAGCACTGAAGCGTGCGCGGTCACGCGGTAGGCGCCGGAGCCGAGCAGCGCGGCGATGTTCGCGAAGCGCACGCGGTTCGAGCTGATCAGGTACTCGTCCCAGCCGAGCGCGACAGTGCTGTCGTCGCCGGTGCCGAACACGCCGTCGGCGCCCGCGTAGTCGAGCGTGAACGCGCCGGGCAGGTTGACCTTGGTCGGATCGAGGATCTGGTCGAAGCGCAGCTCGAAGGCCGTCAGCGCGCCGTTGAGCACCGCACCTTCGTTGGGCAGGCCCGTGGCCGCGACGAGTTTGGGCGCCGGCATCGTGAGCGTCATCGCGCGGTAGGCGTTGGCGCGGCCGCTGCCGAGCAGGCCCGCGTAGGCCGGGTTGAGCGCGTCGATGTTGTCGGCGAAGTACACGAGCGCGGCCGCAACCTGATCGCGCGTCCACGTCGGATGCGCCGACCACACCAGCGCCGCCGCACCCGCCGCGTTCGGCGCCGCCATGCTCGTGCCCGACTTCGTGCCGTAGCCACCGCCGACGAGCGTCGCGTACACGCTCGAACCGGGTGCGGCGATGTCGATGCCGGTGCCGTAGTTGCTGAAGGAGCTGCGGATGTCGTTCGAGTCGGTGCTCGCGACCATCAGGCTCTGGTGGAAGGCCTGACGCGGCGGGTTGGCGGCGTTGTTGTTGCCGGCCGAGTTGAAGTGCAGCGCGCCGTTGTCATACAGGTAGTCGAACGCCGCGTTGACCGTCGGATCACCGACCCAGCCGTCCATGTTGTAGCTGGTGCTGAGGATCCGCGCGCCGTTGTCGACGCCGTAGGCGAACGACTCGGCGATGTCCGCCGCCGTCCAGGACGTCTGCGTCGAGTAGAACTGCAGCGGCAGGATCGTCGAGCCGCCGGCCGTGCCCGCGACGCCGATGCCGTTGTTCGTGCGCGCGCCCGCGATGCCGGCGACGTGCGTGCCGTGGTCGTCGGAGCCGTCGGGGTTGGGGTTGTTGCCGTTGAAGGCGAAGTCCCAGCCGTTGACGTCGTCGACGTAGCCGTTGCCGTCGTCGTCGATGCCGTTGCCGGCGATCTCGCCCGCGTTGACCCAGATGTTCTGCACGAGGTCGGGGTGGTCGAGGTCGACGCCGTCGTCGGTGATGCCCATGATCACGGACGCGATCCCGAACGTCGTGTTCCACGCGAGATCGCTCTGCATCTTCGGGTGGTGGTACTGCAGGCCGTAGCTCGGATCGTTCGGCACGATCTCGCGCGGGTCGCCCTCGAGCGCCATGTTCGGAGCCGCCCAGCGCACGCCGGCGACCGCGCTCAGCCGCCGCTGCAGCTCCTCGTGCGGAATGCGGGCGGGGCCGTACTCGACGAGCACGACGTTGGTGAAGCGCGGACCGCCGCGGCGCTGCCACTGCAGCAGCTTGCGCGCCGAATCGATGCGCAGGCCCGGCACGGCCGCGGTCAGGTTCCAGCGGGCGAGCTCGGACTCGAGGTCGAGCGCACTCGACTCCGACTCGAGGCACACCACGAGCTGGCCGGGCACCGGCACGCGCTCGCCGAGCTCCGACTGCGCGAGAGCGGGGACACACAGGGCGGTCAGGGACAGGGCAGCGAGAAGGATCTTCATGGGTGCTCCGGATCCTACCGGGGTCTGGCGAGCCGTGGCGCGTCAAGTGCGCCAAGTTGGGGCTGGGGACGTCGCCGCCCCGGGGGATCCGCGGGTGCGACGCGGGAAGGCGGCACGAAGTTCCCCGTAGGGCCCGCGCGGCCCGATTCAGCGGCCGAAGTGGCGCTGGCGCAGGAGC
>JABWBL010000206.1 GCA_013360535.1 Planctomycetaceae bacterium | reverse complement strand
CCCGCTGGGCAGGAGGTCACCAACCTTGGGGCGAGCCTCGCCGCCGACGAAGGTTCGGCGACGGTGGCCCCGGCGGGTGCCGCGGCGCCGAAGCAGGAGTCCGACGAGCTCGCCATCCACGGCAGCCTGTCGAGCCGCTACCGCGCGCGCACGAGCGGCGGGGCCCACGATCAGGACTTCTACGAGACGCTCGTGCTCGATGTCGGCGATTCCCGCAAGGACGGCGTCACGGCGCACCTGATGGGGCGTGTGGCGGCCGACCTCGATGGGCAGAGCGACCGCGACGGGCAGTACGTGTACCCCAACCTCGCCGACGCGTGGAGCGACCCTGTGCAGGGCCTCCTGTACGAGGCGTGGGTCGACGTGCACGACGCGCCGAAGCTCTCCGCGCTGCGCATCGGCCGCCAGAGCGACTTCCAGACACCGGTGTTCGCGTACTTCGATGGCGTCAGCCTCGCGACGAACTCCGCCGGCGCGTGGAACTGGCGCGGCGGTGCCTACGGTGGCGTGCCGGTGCGGCTGTACGAGCAGTCGGCGACCGGCGACGAGCTGTTCGGGATGTGGGGCGAGGCGAAGCCGTGGACCGGCGGCCGCGTGCGCCTCGACTGGATGCACATCGAGGACAAGGATCGTTTCGGCGCCAACGAGAACGACCTGCTCGGCGCGTCGCTCACCCAGCGGCTCGACGAGCGCTCACGCCTCGACGTCAACTACACGCGCCTCGAGGAGACCGACCGCGACCTGCGCCTGCGCGGCACGTGGAGCGATCCCGAGCTCGACCTGACGGTGCAGGCGAGCTGGTACCGCCTGCTCGAGGTGCAGACCAGCTTCGCGCTCGAGTTCGATCCGTTCTTCGAGTCGCTGCAGGACTTCCAGCCCTACGACCAGTTCCGCGTGCAGGCCTCCAAGGGGCTCGGCGAGGACTACCGCGTCGACGGCGGGCTCGACCTGCGGCGTCTGGAGGACAGCTCGACCGAAGGCTCCTTCAACCGCGACTACGACCGCGGCTGGCTGAGTCTCGTGCTGCTCGACCTCGCGGCGGTGAAGGACCTGACGCTGACGCTCACCGGCGACGTCTGGTCGAGCGACGATCAGGACGTCGAGACCTGGGGCGCGGACCTGAGCCGCAAGTTCAGCAACGGGCTCGTGCTCTCGGGCGGCTCGAACTACGCGCTCTATCGCTACGATTTCTTCCTCAATCGCGAGCGCGACGACGTGCGCTCGTGGTACTTGCGGATGCGCAAGAAACTCGGCGAGAGCTGGTCGCTGGAAGGTGCCTACGACTTCCAGGACGATTCGACGGACTCCTACCACGTCCTGACCCTGGGGGCCACATGGCGCTTCTGAGAACGATCCGGCGTTGTTTCAGCCCCAGGCTGACCGTGGCGGCCCTCGCGCTCTCGTCGCTCGCGGGCTGCATGCTCTACGAGGCCCTCGTGCCGTCGGAGCCGCGCTTCGCGTTCAGCCACGCCAAGCACGTCACCGACGAGGGCATGTCCTGCGAGGACTGCCACATGGAGAGCGACTCCGGCGGGGCGCCGACGATCCCCGTGCTGGCGCAGTGCAACCTGTGCCACACCGAGATCGACGCCGAAAAGCCCGAGGAAAAGCGCATCGCGCAGTTCTTCGAAGGCACCAAGCTCAAGGCCGCGCACCGCGGCGCCGTCGGCGGGGACGTCGTGTTCCCGCACGGGCGTCACACCGAGGCCGGCATGGACTGCGCGGCGTGCCACGTCGGCATCGAGGCCAACGTGGACGTGCTCGCGCTGCCGCGCGCGAGCATGGCGAGCTGCACGAGCTGCCACGAGGAGCGCCAGACGGCCAACGAGTGCTCGACCTGCCACACGACGCTGCGCGAGGACGTCGCGCCGGCGACGCACAGCGCGGTCTGGATGCGCATGCACGGCTCGACCGTGCGCGGCGGCTCGGAGGCGACGGCGGACACCTGCTCGCTGTGCCATCAGGAGTCGAGCTGCACGACCTGCCACCTGTCGACGCAGCCGCAGAACCACACCGACTACTGGCGCCTGCGTGGGCACGGCATCAGCGCGAGCCTCGATCGTGCGAGCTGCGCCACCTGCCACCGCGACGACTCCTGCGTGCGCTGCCACCAGGAGAGCCGCCCGCAGAGCCACATCGGCAACTGGGGCGGCACGACCAGTCGCCACTGCACAGGCTGCCACTTCCCGATCGAGGGCGAGAGCTGCTCGGTCTGCCACAACGGGACGCCGAGCCACGCGCTCGCGACGCCCAAGCCGCCCGACCACACCGACGGCATGAACTGCCGCATGTGCCACGGCGCGGGCCAGCCCCTGCCGCACGTCGACAACGGAGACAGCTGCAACCTCTGCCACCGCTGACCTCCCGTGAATCGACGAGAGCGCGAGCTCTCGGGCTGCCCGCGGCGTCGCACGGTGCGACCGAGAACGGCTTCACGGCCAGCGAGCACGCCGGCGACTTCCACGGCCCCGGCCTCTCGAGCGCGAGAGGTCGGGGCCGTCGTTTTGCATTCGTCGTGCCCCTTGCGCCCGCGGCGTGAACTTCTGCGCTCTCTCGGGTGCCGCCCTACGCACTGCAGACCATCTGCATGCGGGCCGAATGTTGCGACAAGACGTGCGGACGATCGTCCCCGCCCCACCAGGAGGCCATTCGACCATGACGCTGCTGAACATTTCCCATCGCCGTTCCGCCCTTGGCGCGTACTTCTTCGCGGCCCTGCTCTCGACGACCTTCGTGGCCTGCTCGGACGGCGACGACGGCGCGCAAGGCCCTCAGGGTCCCGGCGGCCCGACGCCTCCGACGAGCACCGAGATCGAGCCCGGCGACGACACGCCGGGCATGGTGATCAACGTTCTGTCGCTGTCGGGTGGCTCGGGCGCCGGCGGATCGTTCCAGGTCGGCGACCGCGTCGCGGTGCGCTTCACGCTCGAGAAGTCCAACGGCGATGAGTGGGACTTCAGCGAGCTCAACTACGGCCGCATCATGATCAGCGGCCCGACCGAGAACTACCAGCGCGTCATCCCCGAGAAGACCAACGTGCTCACGGCGTCGGTCGACAACGGCGACGGCAGCTGGACCTACACCTTCGCGGACGCGATTCCCGCGGTGTACGCGGCGCCCTACAACGACACGGCGAGCTTCGGGCCCGAAGACGGCGAGCTCACCGGGCAGCCGCTGGTCAACGGCACCTACTCCGTCGGCCTGTACTTCGGCTGGAACTTCACGGTCGAGGGCACGGCCTACCGGCTCTCCGACAACGCGGTCGTCGACTTCGTGATCGGCTCCGGTGCGCTCGAGCCGCGCGAGGTCGTCGCGCAGGACAACTGCAACCAGTGCCACTCGAGCCTGCGCGCCCACGGCGAGCTGCGCCGCGACGTCAAGCTGTGTGTGCTGTGCCACACCGCGGGTTCGGAAGACCGCAACAATCCGAACGTCGCCGGCGGCACGCCGGGGGTCTCGATGGACTTCCGCGTGATGATCCACAAGATCCACAACGGCTCGCACCTGCCGAGCGTGCTCGGCGTGAGCACCAACCTCGACGGCTCGCGCAACTACGCCGCGACGGCGACGCCTTACCAGGCCGTCGGCTTCGGCGACTCGATCATCGACTACTCGGAAGTGCACTTCCCGGTCTGGCCGAGCCTGAACATCGCCATGCCGCGCGACCAGGGCTACACGGCGCTCTCGGCGCCCAACAAGACCCTCGAGGACACGATGCGCTTCGGCGTCGTCGCCTGTGACAAGTGCCACGGCGATCCCGACGGCGGTGGCCCGCTCACGGGCCCGACCCAGGGCGACCTCTTCAAGTCGCAGCCGACGCGTCAGGCCTGCGGTGCGTGCCACGACGACATCGTCTGGGGTCGCCCGTACACGGCGAACGGCCAGACCATGGGCGCGCAGGCCGACAACTCCAACTGCAAGCTGTGCCACGACACCGCCGGCAACGCGCTCGCGGTCGAGGATGCGCACACCCACCCGCTCTACGACGGCACGTTCAACGCCGGGCTCAACGTCGACATCTCGACCGTCGCCGAAGCCGGCACGAACAACGCCGATGGCAACATCGACGTCGGCGAGAAGGTCGCGGTCACGTTCACGCTGACCGACGACGCCGGCAACGCCGTCAGCCCGTCGGTGTCCTCCACCTACAGCGTCGTGGTCTCGGGCCCGACCTCGAACCTCAACGCGCTGCTCAGCACGTCGATCCCGCAGGCCAAGCTGCAGGGTTCGCAGCCCTACACCGTCAACCTGCCGCAGGTGAACATCCTCGAGTTCGTCGGGGACGCCACGGGGGGCATCGGTGACGTGTTCACGACCGGCATGACGCCGCACTGGAACATCACCGGCGCGACGACGACCGTGTTCGCGCGGACCGGGACCGCCGGTGGCGCGAGCGTGCTGGCGAGCGCCGCGGGCGCGCTGTCGAACTACATCGACGTCGCGAGCTCCGCCGGCTTCGCCAAGGACGACTACCTCGTGATCGAGGACGGCGTCGTCGGCAAGGAGGAGTACCTCCGCATCCAGTGGGTCGACGGCAACCGCCTGTGGTTCGGTGCGCTCGGCACGAGCTACCAGCCCGGCACGCGCGTCGCGCACTCCGCTGGCGCCGCGGTGGCCGAGGTGCAGCTCACGACGAAGGCCGTGACGGTCGACTACACGCTGAACGCGACGACGGGCGAGATCACGGAAGTGACCGACTTCGGCGCGGGCAACGCGGTGCTCGTCACCTACACGACCGACTTCGTGATGCCGGCGACCTATCCGCTCAGCTTCAACGCGGGCCCGACGGTCGACGAGACCACGGGCGAGTGGACCGGCAAGTCGATCGTCGACGGCACCTACATGGTCGGCATCTGGGGCGCGCGCACGTTGACGCTCAACCTGTTCGGCGAGAGCAACAGCTACCGCGGCACGTCCTTCACGACGGCCAAGAACTTCCTGGTCGGCACGGCGACCGTGGATGAGCCCTACGGCGCGGTGCCGGACGCCAACTCCTGCTACCAGTGCCACAACGACATGCTGTTCCACGGCGGTGGCCGCCGCGGCTTCGACGCCTGCATCCTGTGCCACGGCGCTTCCGGCGCCGAGGACCGGCCGCGGATGGTCGCGCCCAACGCGCCCGAGACCGCCGGCGTCGCGATCTCCTTCCGCGAGATGCTCCACAAGATCCACATGGGCGAGGAGCTCGCGAACGCCTCGACGTACACGGTCAACGGCTTCGGCTCGACCGCGTACCCCAACAACTTCACGTCCTACCAGTACGGCGAGGTCGTGTTCCCGGCGCTGCCGGGCGCGGCCGCCAACTGCACGATGTGCCACGGCGTGAGCGAGCTGTGGAAGGCGCCGACGGACCGCAACCACCCGACGGCCCAGAACGTGCCGGTGCGCGAGTGGGGCTACACCTGCGGCGCCTGCCACGACTCCACCGCCGCCCAGGCCCACATCGCCGTGCAGACCTCGGTCTCCGGGTACGAGTCCTGCGCCGTGTGCCACGGCGAGGGCAAGGACTGGGCGGTCGAGAAGATGCACAAGACCTACTAGCGGCTTGCGCCTTCGCGGGCGCGGGAGGCTCCTACGCACTTCAGCCCAGCGTGGGGGCCGACCGCGCCCGCGGTGTTTTTCGCGTGCTGCGGCCTTGGCGCCCCCGCGAACGGTGGGGGACAGCGCGCAGTCCGGCCCCTTGGACGTGCGCAGATTGGCCCAGCGCCCCGTTCACGGACGGCACGTAGCTTGCCACTCGTTCGATCGGTCCCGACCGAACCGCACCCGCCTCTCCGCCGCCATGGATCGCACCCTCAGCTTCAACGAGATTCGCCGCGCGCTCTCCGGCTTCGAGGAGCCGCGTTCGGTCGCTGCCTTCGAGCGCCGCGCGCGCGCGGAAATGGCCGTCCTGTGCGGCATCGCCGGGGTGGCGCTGCTGAGCGTGCTGCTGTCGCTGCGTTCGATGCAGGAGCTGCCGGAAGGCTCGGAAACCGCGTTTGCCGCGGTTCCGACGGCCCAGGCCGAGTTCGCGGCCGAGCGTCGCGAAGCGCCGACGGAGCTGCAGGCCAACCTCGTGGTGGCGGGGCCCGCTGCGGCGCGCGCCATCGCGGCGGAAAGTGATCTCGAGGCGGGCGAGCCCGAGCCGCTCGCTAGGCCGATGAAGCTCGAAGCCGCCGATGCCCGCGGGGAAGCGAGCTGGTACGCGGAATTTTCCGCGGTGCAGGGTGCGGAAGAACTCGCGCTTCGGGCCGCCGCCGCCTTCGAAGCGGACGGAACCCAGCCCCAGCGCATGGCGGCGCTGAGAATTTCCTACGAACGCCAACTTCCGGCGGCCCCGGCGCTCTTCGAGCGCGCCGCCAGCCTTGGCGAACCGCTCGACGTCGCGGCCACCCGCTGGCTCGAGCGCCGCGCG
>JABWBL010000205.1 GCA_013360535.1 Planctomycetaceae bacterium | reverse complement strand
ACGGGCTTCCCGCTGGTCGCCAAGCCGCCCGCGGGCGCCGGCGCGCGCCAGACCGTGCGCGTCGAGAACCTCGAGGAGCTTGCGAGCTACGTGAAGAGCGTCAGCCCGAGCGCCGCCGCGCCGCTCCTGCTCGAGGAATTCATCACCGGCGAGGAGTTCTCCTTCGACACGGTGACGCTCAACGGTCGCCACCTCCTGCACTCGATCAACAGTTACGCGCCCGCGCCGCTGACGGTGATCGAGAACGCCTGGATCCAGTGGACGGTGTTCCTGCCGCGCCGCATCGACACTCCGGAGTTCGCGCCGATCTTCGAGGCCGGCCCGCGCGCGCTCGATGCGCTCGGCATCCACACCGGCATCACGCACATGGAGTGGTTCCGCCGCCCCGACGGCCGCATCGCGATCTCGGAGGTCGCCGCGCGCCCGCCCGGCGCGCAGTTCAGCACGCTGATCTCCTACGCGCACGACTTCGACCTCTACCGCGCCTGGGCGCGGCTCGTCGTGCTCGAGCAGTTCGACGTGCCGCAGCGCAAGTTCTCCGCCGGCGCCGCGTACCTGCGTGGGCAGGGCGAAGGCAAGGTCGCGGCGATCGAGGGCCTCGAGGAGGTCCTGCGCGAGCTCAAGGACATCGTCGTCGAGTCGAAGATCCCTCCCGTCGGCCAGCCGGCGAGCGGCACGTACGAGGGCGAAGGCTTCGTGATCGTGCGCCACCCCGACACCGCCGTCGTCGCCGCCGCGCTCAAGAAGATCGTCAGCAACGTGCGCGTGCGCCTGAAGTAGGTACCTCCCCCATGCTGAACGTGATCCTGATCGCGCCGGGTTTCCCGGCGGAAATGCCCCACTTCACCCGCGGCCTCAAGGCGGTCGGCGCCAGCGTGCTCGGCATCGGCGACCAGCCCAAGGGCGCGCTCGACCCGATGGCGCGCGAGGCGCTCGACGCCTACCTGCAGGTCCCCAACCTGTGGGACGAGGAGGCGGTGACGAAGGCGACGGTCGAGCGCGTGCGCGGGCAGAAGATCGACCGCGTCGAGTGCCTGTGGGAGCCGGGCATGGTGCTCGCGGCGCGGCTGCGCGAGGCGCTGGGCGTCGACGGCCTCGGCGTCGAGCAGACGATTCCGTTCCGCGACAAGGTGCGCATGAAGGAAGTGCTGGCCGCGGCCGGCGTGCGCATCCCGCGCTTCGCGCGCGCGCGCAACGCGGCCGAGGTGCGTGAGGCCGCACGCCACTGCGGCTATCCGCTGATCATCAAGCCGATCGACGGCGCGGGCTCGGCCGACACGTACACCTGCCGCAACGACGCGGAGCTCGAGAGCTCGCTCGCGCTCGTGCGGCACGTGCCGGAGCTGACGGTCGAGGAGTTCATCGAAGGCGAGGAGTTCACCTTCGACACGATCTGCACCGAGGGGAAGATCCTGTTCGAGAACGTCGGCTGGTACCGGCCGAAACCGCTCGTCGCGCGCCTGAACGACTGGATCAGCCCGCAGTGCATCGTGATGCGCGACCTCGAGGCGCCGCACCTGCGTCAGGGTCGCGAGCTCGGCCGCGCGGTGCTCAAGGCGCTCGGCTTCCGCTCGGGTTTCTCGCACATGGAGTGGTTCTACACGCCCAAGGGTGAGGCCGTGTTCGGCGAGATCGGCGCGCGCGCGCCCGGGGCGCGGCTCGTGCACATGATGAACTACTCGGTCGACGCCGACCTGTTCGTCGGCTGGGCCGACGCGGTCTGCCACGGGCGCATCGGGCAGGACCTCGCGAAGAAGTACAACGCCGCGATGGTGTTCAAGCGCGCCTCGGGCCCGGGCAACGTGATCACGCGCATCGACGGCCTGCAGCGCCTGCTCGGTCGCTACGGCGAGCACGTCTGCAACCTCGAGCTCGTGCGCATCGGCGAGGCGCGCCGCGACTACCGCAAGGTGCTCGTCGGCGACGGCTGGATCGCCTGCCGTCACCCCGACCTCGACTTCACCGTCGAGATGGCCGACGCCTTCGCGTCCGAGCTCGCGATCCACGCCGATTGAGAGCTCGTGGAGAAATGAGGATACGAGTTCTCAAGCTGCTTGTTGCGCCGTCGCCTGGCGGTGCCGGACGGCGAGCCTCTGAACTTCGTCAAAGGCTCTGACTCGATGGTCCACTCGCGCGTCGTCCTGCTCGGGCCCCAGCGGCTCCAGCCCACGCTGTCCACCGCCGTCGCGTCGCTCGGCCTGCGAGGCAAGCTCGCTGCCGTCACGGCGGGCTGGGAAGAGCGTGAGAACGAGGACCAGGAGCTCTCGGCGCACCTGCAGGGCCGCACGGTCAACCTGGCGCTGTACGAGCGCGCGGACGGCGTGTTCCGCTACGACACCGAGCTGCACAAGGCGACCCGCGAGCGCCAGGACCGCATCCGCCGCAGCCAGGAGCTCTACCGCCTGCGCCTCGCGCATTTGCTCGAGGCCGCACGCGAGCTCAAGCGGCGCGAGTCTCGGCCGGGTTTCGAGCAACTCGTCGAGCCGCAGCTCGAAGGTGCCGTGCAGGCGCTGCGCGAGCTCGACCGCGAGCACACCCAGCGCATCCGCGCGATCCACGTCGAGTTCGAGCTGAAGTGGCGGCCGTTCGAGCGCGAGAGCGTCGCGCTGCAGCGGCGCGAGCTCGACGCGATCCTGAAGGACTGCTCCGGCCTGTGCATCGCCGGTGGTCACGTCGGGATCCTGCTCAACCGCCTGCGCATGTTCGGGATCCTCGACCTGCTGCGCGGCCAGCCGATCTTCGCCTGGAGCGCGGGCGCGATGGTGCTGACCGAGCGCATCGTGCTGTTCCACGACTTCCCGCCGCAAGGTTCGGGCGATCCGGAGGTACTCGAAGCGGGGCTCGGCGCGATCGAAGGTGTCGTCGCGCTCCCCCACGCCGACCGCCGGCTCGCGCTCGGTGATGCGACACGCGTCGCGCTCTTCGCGCGCCGTTTCGCTCCCGCACGTTGCTTCGCGCTGCCCGCGCGCGCGCGCGTCGACTGGAAGGACGGCCGCTGGAGCGGCGAGCCGGGCACGCGCGAGCTGAAGGTCACCGGCGAGCTCGCGGAGGTCGGCGCGTGACCAAGCTCTCCGAACTCGGCGCGAAGCCCTCGATCGGCCCGGCCGACATCGAACGTTTCCTGCGCGAAAACCGCTTCCCGCTCGTCGAAGGCCGCACCGTGACCTTCGTCTACGTCGGATCCGCCGACGAGGTGAAGTTGCGCCATTGGATCTCCGGCCTGCCGACGTCGCAGCCGTTCCAGCGTTTCCAGGGCTCGCCGATGTGGACGCTGACGCTCGACATCCCCGAAGGATCGCGCGTCGAGTACAAGCTCGAGATCGTCCGCGGCGGCCATCCGATGCTGATCCAGGACCCGCTCAACGAGAACCTCGCGCGCGATCCCTACGGCGCGAACTCGGTAGTGTTCGGCGAGGGCTACGTGCAGCCGGACTGGGCCAAGCCCGACGGCGAGGCGCGCCTGGGTGAGATCCAGGAGCAGAAGATCGAGAGCACGGCCTTCGGCGAGACGCGCGACGTCCTCGTCTACGTGCCCGCGCGCTTCCGCACCACGCGCCGCTACCCGCTGCTCGTCGTGCACGACGGCCCCGACTACCTCAAGTTCGCGAGCCTGCGCACGGTGCTCGACAACCTGATCCACCGGCTCGAGGTCCAGCCGATGGTCGTCGCGCTCACCGGCTCGCCGCACCGCCTCGTCGAATACGCCAACGACGAGCGCCACGCGCGCTTCATCGTCGACGAGCTCGTCCCGATGATGGAGTCGCGTTACCCGCTGCTCCCCCAAGCCTCCGCCCGCGGCCTGATGGGCGCGAGCTTCGGCGGCGTGGCCTCGCTCTCAACCGCCTGGCGCCGCCCGGGCGTGTTCGGCAACCTGCTCCTGCAGTCGGGCTCTTTCGTCTTCACCGACATCGGCCCCAACGACCGCGGCCCGGTCTTCGACCCCGTCGTGCGCTTCATGGGCGAGTTCCGCAACCGCCCCGGCCGCCCCGCCGACCAGGCCTACGTCTCCTGCGGCACCTACGAGGGCCTGATCTACTACAACCGCTCGATCGTGCCCCTGCTGCAGTCGACCGGCATGCAGGTCAAGTTCACCGAGGCCCGCGACGGCCACAACTGGGAGAACTGGCGCGACCGCCTGCGCGAGGGCCTGACCACGCTGTTCCCCGGCCAGCTGATGATGGTCTACGAGTGAGCGCGGGCGGCGGCGGCCGGGACAGTTGCGCCGGGGGAGCGCGACTCCCAGACTACGCGGCGAGGTAGCCATGGCCCAGATGTCCCCGCAGGTGCGTCCGATCCGTTCCAAGGAGAACTTCCTCGTCTTCGGCAAGCCGACGATCGAGGAGCCGGAGATCGCGGAGGTGGTCGACAGCCTGCGCAAGGGCTGGCTCGGCACGGGGCCGAAGGTGGCGAAGCTCGAGCGAGAGTTCGCGGCCTACAAGGGCGTCCCGCAGGCGGTGGCGGTGCACTCATGCACGGCGGCGCTGCACCTGTCGCTGCTCGCAGCCGGTTTGAAGCCGGGCGACGAGGTGATCACGACGCCGCTGACTTTCTGCGCGACGGTCAACTCGATCCTGCACGCGGGCGCGACGCCGGTGCTCGCCGACGTCGACCGGCGCACGATGAACCTCGACCCTGAGAAGGTCGAGAAGGCGATCACGCCGCGCACGCGCGCGCTGTTGCCGGTGCACTTCGCCGGACGACCCTGCGACATGGACGCGCTGGTCGACATCGCGCGCCGCAAGGGGCTCGTGCTGATCGAGGACTGCGCGCACGCGATCGAGACCGAGTACAAGGGCAAGAAGGCCGGAACCTTCGGGGATTTCGGGTGCTTCTCGTTCTACGCGACGAAGAACATGACCACCGGCGAGGGCGGCATGGCGCTCGCGAAGTCGGACGAGCTCGCCTCGCGGCTCAAGATGCTCGCGCTCCACGGCATGTCGAAAGACGCGTGGAAGCGCTTCAGCGACGACGGCTACAAGCACTACCAGGTCGTCGAGCTCGGCTTCAAATACAACATGATGGACCTGCAGGCCGCGATCGGCCTGCACCAGCTGCCGCGCATCGAGCGTTGGCTCACGCGCCGCGCCGAGGTGTGGGCCGCCTACGATCGCGCCTTCGCGGGGCTCCCCGTCGAGCTGCCCGCCGCGCCGGAGCCGAACACGCGCCACGCGCTGCACCTGTACACGTTGCTCGTCGACGAGCGCCGCTCGAAGGTCTCGCGCGACCAGTTCCTCACGGCGATGACGCAGCACAACATCGGCGTCGGCGTGCACTACATGAGCGTGCCGGAGCACCCCTACTACCAGCGCGCGCTCGGCTGGAAGCCCGAGGACTGCCCGCACGCCATGGAGATCGGGCGCCGCACCGTCAGCCTGCCGCTCTCGGCCGGCCTCACCGACGGCGACGTCGCCGACGTCATCGCGGCCGTCAAGTCGATCCTCTGAGCGTCGGCGCCAGCGCTCCAAAGCCAGCGAGCCTCCCACGATGAAACGCACCCCGTGGAGCGCTGATCCGTCCCGCGTGGGCGAGATCCCGACGATGATCTCGCGCGAGGAGCAGAGCTACCTCCACTGGCTGGGGCGCACGCAGTGGCGCGACCAGGGGCACGTGGTCGAGATCGGGCCGTGGCTGGGCGGCAGCACCCGTTGCCTCGCCGAAGGCATGCTCGCGGGCAAGCCCGCGGCGCGCCACCGCTTGCACGTGTTCGACAACTTCCTGTGGCGCGAGTTCATGGAGAAGTACGCGCCGCTGGGGCTCGCTCCGGGCGCGTCGTTCGAGCCAAACTTCCGCCGCCATCTCGCGGGGCACGAGGAGCGCATCGTCGTGCACCGCTGCTCGCTGCCTGACGAGAAGATCCCCGGCGACGCCGAGGCCGAGGGCATCCGTGGGAGCGAAGTGCCGGACCTCGCCTTGTTCGACTGGAACTCGCACGAGCCGATCGAGATCCTGTTCGTCGACGGCGCGAAGTCGTGGCGCGGGATGCGCTGGCTGTTGCGGCGCACGGCGGACGCGCTCGCGCCCGGCAAGAGCCTCGTGGTGGCGCAGGACCTGAAGTACTGGGGCGCGTACTGGGTGCCGGCGATGCTCGCCTGCTTCCTCGATTCGCTCGAGCTCGTGCACCAGACCGAGCGCGGCTCGACGGTGACGTTCCGGCTGGTGCGAGCGCTGTCGGTCGCGCAGGTCGAGGCGCTGGTCGACGACGCGACGGCACTGCCCGCGCGCGAGACGCTGGCGGGACTCGAGCGCGTGGCGAAGCTGCTCGAACAGGCCGGCGACAAGGTCGGGGCGATGCACGTGCGGCTCTCTGGGGTGCAGCTCCTGCTGCATCTGGGTCGCCACAAGGGGGCGGCGGCGCTGTACGAGCACCTGCAGCGGCGCTGGCCGGTGCGCGGCGCCAAG
>JABWBL010000204.1 GCA_013360535.1 Planctomycetaceae bacterium | reverse complement strand
AACCTGATGGCGGACCTGCGACCCGCGTGGACGGTGGTCTCGTTCGCCGGCCCCGGCGCGCTCGCGCCGCGCCTCGCCGATCTGTCCTACGGCCTCGTGAGCGAGATCCCCGACTCGCGCGGCGGCCGCTACCGCTCGCTCGAGGCCCACTCGAACTCGCCCTGCACGCTCGAGCTGCGCGAGCTCGCCAGCGACACGCTCCTCTCGCGCCGCACGCTTTCCCCCAACTCCGACGCACGCGTCGACCACGGCTACTTTCCCTTCTTTCGCTACTCGCCCGACCAACGGCCCGCGCTCGCCACGATCGAGACCACGTTCGCCGAGCGCCTGCGCGTCCACGAAGGCGCCAACCTGCGGCACTTCTTCGACGACCAGTACATCTCCAACGCGGGCCAGCTGTTCCTGCTCTCGATCGGCACGTACCGCATGATCGCCGACGTGCGCGGCTGGCTCGCGCGCCGCATGGGCACGACCACCGTCAACTCGCATCCGTATGACGTCGCGGGCGCGATCTTCTGCGCGCGCGCCGCGGGGTGTGTCGTCGACGGGCCGCTGGGTGCCGAGCTCGACTTCGAGCTGGATGTCACGACCGCCGTCGACTTCGTCGGGTTCGTCAACGGAGCGACGGCGCGGCGCTTGCGGCCGCACCTCGACCTCGCGCTCGAGTGCGCAACGCGCGCGTAGAGCGCACGCGAAACGTGGCCTACTGCTTGCCGGCGCCGACGAACTGCGTCGCGAGCGCCTTCGACGCGAACTCGGCCCCCATCACGCTCAGGTGACCCGAGTCCTGGAAGCTCTCCTCGCGGTACAGCACCGACTTGTCCTGCTGGAAGAGCTCGGCCAGCTGCGAATAGAACGCGACCTGCGAAGGACGCAGCGGACGGCCGCGGAAGTTGGGTTGGTCGAGGAACACGAGCCGCACGCCGCGAGCCTTGCAGAGGGCTGCGATGCGTTCGGCGTAGAGCTTGGTCGCGCGGAAGCGCGTGGGCTCGGAGAAGTCGTCGAGATCCTTGAAGGTCGCGGCGAGCGCGGTCTCGTAGGAAACGGCCGCGGCCTGTTTGGTGACTCCGGCCTTGCCGCCGAGGCCGAGAGGGCTGTCGGGCGTGATGCGGTAGTAGCCGCGCTCGGCGACCTGCGCGTCGATGACGGACGCGAGCGTCGGCTCGTTCGGCATCCAGTACGGGCTCGCGCCGCGCCGCTGGGCGAGGTTGAAGAGCGCGCGCACGCAGTCCTCGGGCCCGCGGCCGAGCGCCTCGAGCGACAGTTCGGCGTGCAGCTGGACGCGCTCGATGCGCGTGAAGGCGCCCAGGGGATCGAACGTCGGCGGATGGTCCTTGCGCCGCTTGAACTCGCGGGCGTTGCGCACGTCGTAGGGCAGCGAGACGACGAGCGAGAGTGCGTCGGAAGGCGTCTCGAAGCGCGAGAGGGCCTCGTGCGGGAAGTCCTGATGGTCCGACAGCACGCCGCACTCGACGTAGGCGCAGGTGGTGTCGGGGTGCGCGTCGAGCCAGCGCTCCAGCGTCAGGTACGCAAGCTGGCGCGACGTGCCGAAGAACGAGAGGTTCACGGAACGCACGGGAACGCCGAGCTCTGCGGCACGCGCGTCGAACACCTCGGGGATGACGCCGCGTGCGGTCTGGGAGCTGCCGACGAACACCACCGTCGCGGGCTCGGGCGAGCTGACGAGCTCACGCAGCACGGCATGGCGCGCGTCGCTGCACAGGCCGAGCTGCAGGCGCTGCGCGGCGACGAGCGTGAGCGCGCAGAACAGCACGAACCACGCGGCGAGGCGCGCGCTCTTCGAGCGGAAGGGTGTGGTGGCGGCGTCCATCAGAACTGGAAGTACTTGAAGGGCGCCTTGGCGTAGCTGAAGGCCGCGAGGGTTCCGGCCAGCACGACGAGCGAGAAGGCCTGCGCCATCGAAGGCAGCGCGTTCCAGCGCTCGCGCAGGCGTTCATGGATCCAGCGGGCCGGCGTGAAGTGGATCAGCGCCGCGACAGCGAGCGCGACAAGTCCCGCCGTCGCGATGGAGGCCTTGGGATCGGCCGGGCCGAAGCTCACGAGCAGCTTCAGCATCTCGAGCGAACCCGCGATCCCCCGGTTGCCCTCCGCGACCGTCCCGTTGCGGAAGAACAACATGCTGAACGCGACGAGGTTGAACACGAATGCGCGCCGCAGCGTGCGTTCCCACCACGGTCGCGCCGCACGCTCTGCGGGGCTCGCAGGCTTGCGGAACACGGCGCCGACGTACGTGAACACGCCGTGCATCAGGCCCCACAGCACGTAGTTCCAGCCCGCGCCGTGCCACAGGCCCGTGAGGAACATCGTCCCCATCATGTTGCGCAGGAACGCGAGCCGGCTCGCGCCGCGTCCGCCGAGCGGCACGAACACGTAGTCGCGGAACCACGTCGAGAGCGAGATGTGCCAGCGGCGCCAGAACTCCGAGATCGACTGCGCGAGGAACGGACGATCGAAGTTCTCCTCTAGCCGGAAGCCCAGGCACAGGGCGGCGCCGATCGCGACGTCGGAATAGGCCGAAAAATCGAGGTAGAACTGGAACAGCGCGCCCCACGTGCCGAGCACGACGCCGCCCGCGCCGAAGCTCGCGGGCGCCTTGAACACCGGATCGACGAGGTACAGGCCGATCAGGTCGGCGAGCAGCACCTTCTTCGCGAGCCCGCAGGCGATGCGGTAGACGCCCCGCTCGATGGCGCGGTCGTCGAAACGCGCGGGCGCATCGAGCTGTGGAAGGAAGTCGACGGCGCGCACGATCGGGCCCGCGACGAGCTGCGGGAAGAAGCTCACGTACAGCAGGAAGTCGAGCGGCGACTTCGCCGGCGCGAGCTCGCGGCGGTAGATGTCGATCGTGTAGGAGAGCGTCTGGAAGGTGTAGAAGCTGATGCCCGCGGGCAGCACGATGTGCCACGGCACGAAGCCCGCGAAGCTCTCGAGCCCGGCTCGCGCGAGGGCCGCGCTCACGTTCTCCGCGAAGAAGTTGAAGTACTTGAAGAAGCCGAGCAGGCCGAGGTTGCCTGCGAGAGAAAGCGCGAGCCAGGCCTTGCGACGGCGCGGCGACACGCTGCGGTGGATCTGGCCGCCGCACACCCAATCGAGCGCCGACGAGATGAAGATCAGGAGCAGGAACTTCGCGCTCCAGCCGGCGTAGAAGACGCAGCTGGCGACCGTGAGCCAGAGGAAACGCGCCTTGCGCTCGCGCGCCAGCGCCCAGTGGACGGCGAGCACGACCAGGAAGAAGCAGACGAACTGGGTCGAGTTGAACGCCATCGCGGGTCACCCTGACCCTATCACCCCCGCGGCCGCTATCAAGGTCGCCCGTGGTGCGGTGCCTGCAGGGCGTGAGAGCTGTCGCGGGCTCACCGTCCGGTTCCGCCCGGCGACGGCGCGAGGAACTTGCGGAGCGCTCGCAGCCTCCGTTCTCCACGGATTGTCACGCGAGGCGCTCGTCGGCCCACGGGTCGCCGCGGCGATGGAAACCCCTTCGCTCCCAGAATCCCGGCCGTTCCTCGGCCGTGATCTCGATGCCCCGCAGCCACTTCACCGACTTCCAGCCGTAGCGCGCGGGCACGACGAGCCGCAGCGGGCCGCCGTGCTCGATCGGCAACACGGCGCCGCCCAGTCCCGTCGCGAGCAGCACGTCCGGCTCGAGCGCATCGTCGAAGGCGAGCGACGCGTCGTACTTCTGTCCATCGAAGGCGCGCAGGAACTTCGCGCTCGCGAGCGGCTTCGCGGGGCCGAGCACGTCCGCGAGGCGCACTCCGCGCCACTGCAGCCCACGCACGCTCCAGCCGTCGGCCGCATGGAAATCGGCCTCGATCTCGACCGTCGAGAGCTGGCGCAGGTGCGCGAGCGTGAGCACGACGGGGCGCTCGAGCTCACCTTGGATCGCGAGCGTCCAGCCCTCGCTGTCGGTGAGCGGCGGGTCGCCGATGTGATGCACCGGCAGGCGCACGAGCTCGCGCTGGCCCGGCGGAAGCGGAGAACTCACGCGAAACCTCCGGCCGGCGGCGCCGGCGGAAAGAGCACGCGGACGGTCGTGCCCGCCCCCGGCGCGCTCTCGACGAACAGCGCTCCTCGGTGGCGCAGCGCGATGCCGAGCGCGGCGGAGAGCCCGAGGCCGCTGCCGGAGAACTTCGTGCTGAAGAACGGGTCGAAGATGCGCTCGAGCGTGGCGGGCGCGATGCCGCAGCCTTCGTCGCGGATCTCGAGCTGCAGGTATTCGCCCGCGTGCAGGCTCGGCGCGAGCGCCGCGCGCGCGAAATCGGCCGGCTCACGGTGCACCACCGTCGTCGAGACGCGCACCGGTCCGCCGTCGGGCGGCAGCGCTTCGCAGGCGTTGAGCAGCAGGTTGAGCGTGAGCTGGTGGATCTGGGCCGGATCCGCGAGCATCGGAGGCAGCTGGGGCGCGAGGTCGAGCTCGAGCCGCACGCCCGCGCGCAGGTCGCGCTCGAGCCAGTGCACCGCCTCGCGCACGGTGTCCGACAGGTGCAAGCGCAGCACGATCGCCGGACTCGCGCCCGAGTAGCTCAGCATTTGCTGGCACAGCGCGGTGGCGCGCGACGAGGCCTCGAGCACACGCTCCATCTGGCGGGCGAGCGCGCTGCCCGCGGGAGCGGCGAGCGCCGCCAGTTCCGCGCTGCCGACGATGCTCGTCAGCAGGTTGTTGAAGTCGTGCGCGATGCCGCCGGCGAGCACTCCGAGGCTCTCGAGCCGCTCGAGGTCCTGCATGCGGCGGTCGAGCGTGCGGCGCTCCTCCTCGGAGCGCACGCGCGTGGTCACGTCCTCGACCACGTGCAGCTCGCCGACCCACTCGCCGAGCTCGTCCCGCAGGCCGCGGATCTGGTAGCGCAGCACGCGGCCATCGCGCAGCGAGAACTCCGCCTCGGCCGGTTGCGCCGCGCCAGCCACGACTCGCGCCTGGAACGCGTCGAAAGCCTCCGGATCCTGCACGAGCGTCCGCAGGTGCTCCGCGACGCCTTGCGCATCGAGTACGCCCGTGCGAAGCAGCTCCTCACGCTCCCCCAGCTCGAGAATCGCCGCCAGCGGCCGGTTGTGGCGCAGGATGCGCCGCTCGGCCCGGCTCGTCACGAACAGCCCCGCCGGCAAGCTGTCGAGCGTCGCGTGCAGCAGCGACTCGCGGCTGCGCAGCTCCGCCAGCGCCTCGCGCTCGCGCGTGATGTCGCGGAACGTGACGACGGCGGCGAACCCCAGGCTCGCGGAGCCCGACAGTGGCCGGGAACTCACCGAAAGCCAGATGGCTTCGCGATTGGGAAGCTCCACCCCCATGACCACGTTCGACTGGGCGCGCCCCGTGCGCACCGTGACCATGGCCGGGAATTCCTGGGCGGGAAACACGGCGCCATCGTGGCGAGTCACCCGCCAGCGGGGATCCATCGGGTGGCGTCCCTGGAGCTGCTCCGCGCTCAGCCCGAGGATCCGCAGCGCGGCCGAGTTCCACTGCGAGATGCGGCCGCTCGGCTCGTGCACGACGAGGCCGTCGTCGATCGCCTCGATCGCGGCGCGCAGCTCCGCCGGTCCGGCGAGACCGGAGTCGGGGGCTGCATCGTCCGTGTCGCGCCGCATCGTGGGAGCCAAGGCTCAGGGATTGTCGCGGGCCACGTCGAAGCGCCGCAAGACCGCGCCGCCTGCCACGACGAGCAGCCCCACTTCCACCAGCACGATCGGGAGCCCGCCGAGGATTCCGACCACGACCGAAGTGAAGCGCCCGAGCTCCAGGCCAAAGGCCGCGAGCGCGTAGGGAATCACCGCAAGGCCGAGCGCGAGGCCGAGTCCGACCATGCGCATCAGCATCAGCACCATCGCGCGCCCGGCGTTCTGCAGCGCTCCGTCCTGCGCGGCGTTCATGCGCACCGGCGCGAACAGGAACGTGGCGTTGTCGATCGAGGTCCACACGAGCACGGCGAGCGGAACGATCGCGACGAGCAGCGCGAGCCGCGGGTCGGGATCCTGCCGGTAGATCGCGACGCCGCCGACGCCGAGCGCGATCATCGCCGACACGAGCAGCGTCTCGGGCAGCAACGTCGCGAGGAACACCTTCCACGGCGCGATCGGCCAGCTGCGCATCAGGCCGACGAGCTCGAGGTCCTCGCGGAAGTCGAAGCGCAGCCCGATGCACAGGTAGAACGTGCCGAACCCGGCGACGAACACCGCCGACGAGAACGCGTCGCGCCCGTCGCCCGCGAACACCGTCACCGAGAGCACGCTGACGAGCGCCACGATCAGGCCACCGACGAGGAAGCTCGTGCGCGACTTGCGCAGGATCGAGACCGCCTTGCGCCACGCGACGGCGCCGAACGGGCCGCGTCCGGCGAGCCACGGCGTGCGCCACGATCGGGTCGACTCGCTGGCGTTGCCCTGCGTCGCCGCGAG
>JABWBL010000203.1 GCA_013360535.1 Planctomycetaceae bacterium | reverse complement strand
CACCCGGCCGCGGACCACCGGGGCCGCGCGACTCGCGCTCGCGCGCTTCGGTCACCGTCAGGCTGCGACCGCCGATCGGACGGCCGTTGAGGCCCTCGATCGCGGCACGCAACTGCTCGGGCGTGTCCATCTCCACGAAGCCGAAGCCGCGCGGGCGGCCCGTCTCGCGGTCGAGGATCAGCTCCGCGTTGCGCACGGTGCCGAACTCGGAGAAGAGGCCCTGCAGGTCCGCCTGCGTGAGGGAGAACGGAAGATTGCCGACGTATGCCCGGTTGACCATGACCGAACGGAGACTGGAAGGGTGCGCGGGAAGTGGGAGCTCTGCCGGGTTTCGTCGAGGCGACGGCGTGGCGCCGTTCAGGAATTCCCGAGCGAAATGGAGGAGCGGGCCTGACACGAGGCGAGCGCCTCACGCAGGGTGCTGGGCCTTCCGCGTCGACCAGCGGCTCGAACGGTGGGAACGCGCGGAGCAGCAAGGACGCGCGACGCCAGACCGGAACGGGACATGGGACAGCGAGAAAAGGGGTAGGGAGCGTCACGGAACCCGGAGCGGGTCGTACGCGAGCGCGTCAAAAGCCTAGCCCCGCCCGCCAAAAACGGTCAAGGGGCCCAGACGGGCCGGCGCGAACCGCCAACGGCTCGCGCTCGAGCCCCCCGACCTCCCCTCGCCCGCCCACCACGCCCAAAGATGAGAACTCTGCCGCTCGCCGCCCTCGTGGTGCTCGTGCTCGCCGTCCAACCCGCCACCGCTCGTCCGCAGGCCGAGCCGGGGACGCCCGCGGCCGCCGGCGCCGAGGACCCCAAGCCTGCGGAGCGGGACACCAGCCACTTCAACCTCGGGGCCAAGGGGCTCGCCATCGAGGGCTACGACCCGGTCGCGTACTTCGTGGAAGGCGGCGGCAAGGCGCGCAAGGGCGATGCGAAGTTCAGCACGACGCACAAGGGTGTCACCTACCACTTCGCGAGCGACGAGAACCGTCAGGCGTTCCTGAAGGATCCGGCGAAGTTCGAGCCGCAGTACGGCGGCTGGTGCGCCTACGCGATCCCGGGCAAGGAGAAGGTCGAGGTCGACCCGGAGTCGTTCGTGGTGCGCGAGGGCAAGCTCTACCTCTTCTACAAGGGCTTCTTCAACGACACGCGCTCCAAGTGGCAGAAGGACCCGGGCGACTTCGTGAAGCGCGGCGACACGGCGTGGAAGGAAATCACGGCGAAGCCGCTGCCGGAGAAGAAGAAGTGAGCGGCGCGCGAGACACGCGGCTCTCGAAGGGCGCGAACGTGGCGAGCTGGATCGCGCAGGTCGTGGCCGCCGCAATCCTCGGGCAGACGCTGTTCTTCAAGTTCAGCGGAGCGCGCGAGTCGGTGTACATCTTCAACGAGCTGGGCGCGGAGCCCTGGGGCCGCATCGGTTCGGGCGTGGTCGAGCTCGTGTGCGTCGTGCTGCTGCTCCTGCCGCGCACGGCGGCGCTGGGCGCCCTGCTCACGCTCGGCACGATGGCGGGAGCGATCGGTGCGCACCTCGTGCGGCTTGGAATCGAGATCAAGGTCGACGGCGAGAGCGACGGAGGGTTGCTGTTCGCGCTCGCGGTCACCACCGTGCTCGCCGCGCTCGTGGTCCTGGGGCTGCGCCGCGCGAGCCTTCCCATCGTGGGCTCGAAGCTCCCCTGAGCCGGGAAGGCCCTCGCGGAGAGGGTCGGGTTTTCCGATAACGGGCCCCGTGGCCCCCCACCCCATCACGCCGGAAGAAGCTCGGCTCGCCGCCGACGAACGCCGCGAGGCGAACTGGAAGCGCTGGGGCCCGTACCTGTCGGAGCGCCAGTGGGGCACGGTGCGCGAGGACTATTCGCGCGACGGCTCGGCCTGGACGTACTTCCCGCACGAGCACGCGCGCAGCCGCGCCTGCCGCTGGGGAGAGGACGGGCTGCTCGGCATTTCCGACCGCCAGTGTCGGCTGTGCTTCGCGTTCGCGCTGTGGAATGGGCGCGATCGGATGCTGAAGGAGCGCCTGTACGGCCTCACCGGGCCGCAGGGCAACCACGGCGAGGACGTCAAGGAGTGTTACTGGTACCTCGACTCGACTCCGACGCACTCGTACATGCGTGCGCTCTACAAGTACCCGCAGCGCGCGTTTCCGTACGAGGAACTCGAGCGCGAGAACGCGCGGCGCACGCGCGACGAGGCCGAGTTCGAGCTCGAGGACACTGGCGCGTTCGACGAGAACCGCTACTTCGACTTCGAGGTCGAGTACGCGAAGTCGACGCCCGAGGACGTGCTCGTGCACGTCACGGTCACCAACCGCGGGCCGGAGCGCGCGTCGCTCGTCGTGCTGCCGACCTTGTGGTTCCGCAACACGTGGAGCTGGGGACGCGGCGGCGAGGAGCACGGACCCAAGCCGTCGATCGGCGCGCAGGGCGACACGCGCCTGCGCACGCACCACGACACGCTCGGCTCGCACGAGCTCGCCTTCGGCGTCGGACCCGACGGCAGTGCGCCGGAGCTCGTCTTCACCGACAACGAGTCGAACGCACGGCGCCTGTGGAACCACGACGGCGGCGCGGAGCACGCGAAGGACGCGTTTCACGACTACTTGATCGAGGGCTCGGCCGACGCGATCGCGCCCGGGCGGCGCGGAACGAAGGCGGCGGCGATCTACCGGCTCGAGCTCGAGCCCGGCGAGCGTGCGACGCTGCGCATGCGCATCTCGTCGCTCGACTCGTCGACGGCGCTCTCGCTCGGTGCGGAGTTCGAGCGCGTCCTCGAGCGGCGTCGCAGCGAATCCGACGACTTTTACCGGGCGAAACTGCGCCGCGGGCTCTCCGGCGAGGCCCGCAACGTCGTGCGCCAGGCCTACGCGGGACTGCTGTGGTCGAAGCAGTTCTACCACTACATCGTGAAGGACTGGCTCGAGGGCGATCCGACGCAACCCGCGCCGCCGCCCGAGCGCAAGGACGGCCGCAACCGCGAGTGGCAGCACCTCTACAACCGCGACGTGCTGTCGATGCCCGACAAGTGGGAGTACCCGTGGTACGCGGCCTGGGACCTCGCGTTCCACATGCTGCCGTTCTCGCGCATCGACACGGGCTTCGCGAAGCACCAGCTCGGGCTCTTCCTGCGCGAGTGGTACATGCACCCCAACGGCCAGATTCCGGCCTACGAGTGGGCGCTCTCCGACGTCAACCCGCCGGTGCACGCGTGGGCGGCCTGGCGCGTCTACAAGAAGACGGGTGCGCACGGCGAGCGCGACCCGCGCTTCCTCGCGAGCACGTTCCAGAAGCTGCTGCTCAACTTCACGTGGTGGGTGAACCGCAAGGATTCCAGCGGCCGCCACATCTTCGCCGGCGGTTTCCTCGGCCTCGACAACATCGGCGTGTTCGACCGCAGCGCGCCGCTCCCCCACGGCGGGCAACTCGACCAGGCCGACGGCACCGCGTGGATGGCGTTCTACTGCGGCACGATGCTCTCGATCGCGATCGAGCTCGCCAAGGAGGATCCCGTCTACGAGGACATGGCCTCGAAGTTCTTCGAGCACTTCGTCGCCATCGCCGACGCGATGAACACGCTCGGCGACAAGGGACTGTGGGACGAGCGCGACGGCTTCTACTACGACGAGCTCACGATCCACGGCGAGACGACGCCGCTGCGCGTGCGCTCGCTGGTCGGCCTGATCCCGCTGCTCGCGGTGGAAATCCTCGATCAGGCGACGATCGACCGCCTGCCGGGCTTTGCACGCCGCATGGCGTGGTTCCTCGAGAACCGCCGCGACCTCGCGCGCCACATCGGCTACATGGAGCACGAAGGGTGCCAGGCCGGCCTGCGCCTGCTCGCGATTCCCTCGCGCGAGCGCCTCGAGCGCGTGCTGCGTTACGTGCTCGACGAGAGCGAGTTCCTGTCGCCCTACGGCGTGCGCTCGCTCTCGCGCGTGCACGAGCGCCAGCCGTTCCGCATCAACCTCGACGGACGCGAGCACACCGTCACGTACGCGCCGGGTGAGTCGAACACGTCGCTTTTCGGCGGCAATTCCAACTGGCGCGGGCCCGTGTGGCTGCCGATCAACTTCCTCCTGATCGAGGCGCTCGAGCGGTACGCGCACTACTACGGCGACACGCTGAAGGTCGAGCTGCCGACGGGCTCGGGCAACTGGGTCACGCTCGATGTCGTCGCGCGCGAGATCGCGGCGCGCCTGTGCAAGCTGTTCCTGCCGGATGAACACGGTCGACGGCCGTGCCACGGTGATTCCGCGCGGACCGCGACGGATCCGCACTGGAAGGACCTCGTGCTGTTCCACGAGTACTTCCACGCCGACACGGGCAAGGGCCTCGGCGCGAGCCACCAGACCGGCTGGACCGCGTTGATCGCGCTGCTGCTCGAGGAACTCGCCGAGTAGCGCTCGTCGCGTCGCACCGCGCCTGCTGGCCTGACGCGGAATACCGAGCCAGAGCAAAAATACCGAGCCAGAGCAATTTTTCCGGCAAGCTGCGGCCTGCGTCGTCGGCGTTGTCGACGACGCAGGCCGCAGCTTGCCGGAAAAATTGCTCTGGCTCGGTATTTTTGCTCTGGCTCGGTATTCCGCGTCAGGCCAGCAGGCGCTCGAGGTCTTCGCGCGTGAGGTCGCGCACGAGTGAGCCGTCGGCGTCGAGGATCGCGGAGGCGAGCTCGCGCTTGGACTGCTGCAGCTCGACGACGCGCTGCTCGATCGTGTCGGCGCAGATCATTCGATACGCGAACACGTTGCGCGTCTGGCCGATGCGGTGCGAGCGGCCGATGGCCTGCGCCTCGACGGCGGGGTTCCACCACGGGTCGAGCAGGAAGACGTAGTCGGCGGCCGTCAGGTTGAGGCCCGTGCCGCCGGCCTTGAGGCTCAGGAGGAACAGGTTGCGCGACGGATCCTCCTGGAACTGGCGCACCTGCGCCGCACGTTCGGCCGAAGGTGTCGAACCGTCGAGGTAGCCGTACTTGCGGCCGTCGGCGTCGAGCCGGCGCCGCAGGATCGCGAGGAAGCTCGTGAACTGCGAGAACACGAGCGCCTTGTGGCCGGCCTCGAGCACCTCGTCGAGCATCGGCAGGAACGTGTCGAACTTCGCGCAGGAATCGCCGAGGCGCGCGGGGTCGAGCAGGCCGGGGTGGCAGGCCGCCTGGCGCAGGCGCAGCAGCATCTCGAGCACGTGCAGCTTGTCGCGGTCGAGCTCGGCCTGCGACTTGCGCTCGAGCAGCTCGCGGCGGAAGTGCACGCGCAGCTCGTCGTACTCGCGGCGCTGCTCGGGATCCATGTCGCAGACCACGGTCTGCTCGCTGCGCTCGGGCAGGTCGCGCAGCACGTCCTCCTTGCGACGGCGCAGCAGGAACGGCCGGATCGCGTTCGCGATCAGCGAGCGCACGTCGCGGTCGCCGTCGGTGTCCTCGGAAGTCTCGACCAGCGACTGGAACGCGCTCGAGCGGCCGAGCATGCCGGGGTTGAGGAACTCGAACAGCGACCACAGCTCGCCCAGGTGGTTCTCGATCGGCGTGCCGCTGAGCGCGAGGCGGTGGTCGGCGGCGAGCAGGCGCACCGCGCGCGCGATGCGGCTCGAGTCGTTCTTGACGGCCTGCGCCTCGTCGAGCACGACGACGCCAAAGCGCAGCTTCGAGAGCCATTCGATGTCCGAGCGCACGGTGCCGTAGGTCGTGACGATCAGGTCGCGGGTCTCGAACTTCGGCCGGCGTGCGACGCGATCGGTGCCGGCGTACTCGAGCGCCTTGAGGCTCGGCGCGAAGCGGCGCGCTTCGTCGATCCAGTTGTGCGTGAGCGACTTCGGAGCGACGACGAGCGTCGGCCCGGCCTCGGGCTCGCGCTGCTTGCGCGCGACGAGCCACGCGAGCACCTGCACGGTCTTGCCGAGGCCCATGTCGTCGGCGAGGCAGCCGCCGAAGCTCTGGCGCTCGAGGAACTCGAGCCAGCCGAGGCCCTCGCGCTGGTAGGGGCGCAGCTCGCCGTGGAACCCCTTCGGCTCCTGCACGGCGCGCACCCCCTTGAACTCGTCGAGCCGCGCGCGCTGCGCTTCCCACAGCCGCCGCGACTCCGCCTCGACGTGCTCGTCGAGCAACAGGTCGACGAACCAGGCCTGATTCGCGCCGAAACGCAGCTTGCCGCCGCGCGTGTCCGCGAGCAGCAGCGCGCGCTTCCAGCGCTTGACCCAGCTCGACGGGAGCACGCCCGTGCTGCCGTCCTCGAGCGTCACCGTGCTCTCGCCGCGGCGCAGCGCCTGCAGGAGCCGCGGGAAGGTCGAAGCCGCCGCACCTTCGATGCGGCCGTCGAGCTCGAGCCAGCCCTTGCCCGCGACGATCTTCATCGACGGCGCCGCGAGCGAGCGCCAGCGTGCGCCTTCGCCGAGCACCTTCCAGCCCTCGCCCTCGAGCGTCGCCACGAGCTGCGGCACGCGCTCGA
>JABWBL010000202.1 GCA_013360535.1 Planctomycetaceae bacterium | reverse complement strand
CTTCTCCGCCAGCGCGCGCCGACCGGCCTCGACCGCGAGCTGCGCCGGCGTCGTCCGCTCGAGCTGCACCGCTTCCGGTTGCTTGTCCTTCCCGGGCTCCTGACCCTTGGGTTCCGGCTTCTGGGCAAGGGTCGCGAGGAGGGCGAGCAGCGCGGCGGGCATGGCTCCAAGACCCTACACGGCGCACCCGCCCGCCGGGAGACGCTGGCGCGCGCGAAAACCGCCGCGGCACCAAATTCACACGGCGGGAGAGCGCTCGCAGCGCTCCCCCGCCGTGCGGAATCCGTCGCGTCCGACTAGCGGTAAGCCGGGATGCCGGTGACTTCCTGACCGATCGCCAGCGTGTGGATGTCGTGCGTGCCTTCGTACGTGATGACGCTCTCGAGGTTGCACAGGTGGCGGCCGACCTGGTACTCGAGGCTGATGCCGTTGGCGCCGAGCATGTCGCGGCAGACGCGGGCGACGTCGAGCGCCATCGCGACGTTGTTGCGCTTGGCCATCGAGACGTGCGAGGGCGTGTACTTGCCTTCGTCCTTCAGGCGGCCGACGCGCAGCGCGAGCAGCTGGGCCATGGTGATCTGCGTCGCCATGTCGGCGAGCTTCTTCTGCGGGATCTGGAAGCCGGCGAGCGGCTTGTCGAACACGATGCGCGCCTTCGAGTACTGCAGCGCCTCGTCGAAGCACGCGAAGGCCGCGCCGAGGCCGCCCCAGGCGATGCCGTACCGCGCCTGCGTCAGGCAGCCCAGCGGCGCCTTCAGGCCGATGCCACCCGGCAGGCGCGCGCTGTCCTTGACGACCACGTCCTGCAGCACGAGCTCGCTCGTGATCGACGCGCGCAGCGAGAACTTGTGCTTCTGCTCGGGCGCGCTGAAGCCCGGCGTACCGGCCTCGACGAGGAAGCCGCGGATGCCTTCGCTCGTGCGCGCCCACACGACCGACACCTGCGAGCACGTGCCGTTGGTGATCCACATCTTGCGGCCGTTGAGCACCCACTCGTCGCCCTTCTTGACGGCCGTCGTGAGCATGCCACCGGGGTTCGAGCCGAAGTCGGGCTCGGTCAGGCCGAAGCAGCCGATGACCTTGCCCGAGGCGAGCTGCGGCAGCCAGCGCCGCTTCTGCTCCTCGGAGCCGTAGGCGAAGATCGGCCACATGACGAGCGAGCCCTGCACGCTGACGAACGAGCGCAGGCCGCTGTCACCGCGCTCGAGTTCCTGGCAGATCAGGCCGTAGGCGACGCTGTTGAGGCCCGCGCCGCCGTATTCGGTCGGCGTCGTCGGTCCGAACACGCCCAGTTCCGCGAGCTCGGGCACGAGTTCCATCGGGAACGTGCCGTTCTCGAAGTGCTCCATCGCGATCGGCAGGTAGCGCTCGGTGACCCACGAGCGCACCGCGTCGCGCACCATCAGCTCGTCTTCGGAAAACTGGTCGTCGAGGCCGAGGTAATCGAGCTGGCGGAAGTTGGCGAAGGAGCCCATAGGTGGAGGAGCGTTGGGGTTCGGATGAGGAGCCGCCGCACGCTGGCGAGAGCGGGCGACCCGAAGGAATTCGGGCGGCCAGTGTAGCCCCCGTGCGCGGCTTGGGCGTAGCCTCCCGCACGCGATCCCGGCCATGATTCGACCCTGTCCCCTGTGCGGCTACGCCCTCGAGAGCGTCGCTGCGCCGTGCAGCGCGTGCGGCTCCAAGCCGGCGGATCCGTCGCTCGCCACGCCGCTGGGCACGTGGAGCGGCCTGCGCGCCGCGTGGGTCGCGGTTCCGCGTGGCCTCGGGCTGCTTGTCACGACACGCGGCACCAAGCGCTGGCTGATTCCGCCGGCCGTGCTGACGAGCGCGGCCTTCATCGCGCTGGCGTGGTGGCTGTACGAGCTCGCGAGCGCGTGGGTCGAGCGTGGGCGCGAGTGGGTCGAGTCGCAGGCGCCGCAGGTCGAAGGTTTCTGGCGCAGCACGCTCGTGTGGCTCGTCGAGCACTCGTTCGCGTTCGCGCTCGGCAAACTGACCGGGTTCCTGCTCGCGAGCACCGTCAGCTTCGTCGCGGCGCTGTGGACGTTCTCGCTGCTCTACGAGCTCGTCGCCGGGCCGTTTCTCGACGAGGTGCACGGCTCGATCGAGCGCCGCTGGTTCGGGCGCAACCTGCGCGACGAACGCGAGCGGCCGAAGGGCCTCACTCCCGGCGAGGTGACGAAGCGGATGGCCTTGTGCATCACGACGGGACTCGTGCTCGTCGGCGCGTCGTTCACCGTCGACTGGCCGTTCGCGACGCTCGCGGCGCTCGGGCTCACGCTGCTTGTCGTGTACGGCTGCGCACGGCACAGCCCGGCCTTCGGCGAGTGGCTCGCCTGGCGCGCGGCGATCGAACTGCGCACGCTCGCCGCGAGCCTCGAGGCAACGGCGATCGCCGCGGTGATGCTCGTCTTTGCGCTGCCGCTGCTCCTGATCCCGTGGTTCGGCACGCCGCTGTTTGCGCTCGCCGCCGGCTTCACGACCTCGATCAGCCTGCTCGACATCCCGATGTCGCGCCGCCGCTGGGGCATCTTGCTGCGGCTCTCGTTCCTCGCGCACCACGCGCCTTCGGTGCTCGTCTTCGGCCTCGTCGCGAGCCTGATGTTCCTCGTGCCGGTGCTCGGGCCGCTCTTGATGGTCCCGGCGGCCTCCGTCGGCGGCCTGTGGCTGTTCGTGCGGCTCGACAAGGGCGTGCTTTCGCCGCGCGACTGAAGCGGCCGTGCTGCCCCTTGGGTCGGGGACGTGCGCTTGGGATACTCTCGCGCGCGATGACCCGCTATCTCGTCACGAGCGCGCTCCCCTACGCCAACGGCCCGATCCACTTCGGGCACGTGATCGGCGCCTACCTGCCGGCCGATGTGTACGTGCGCACGCTGCGCATGCAGGGCGAGGAGGCGCTCTACGTCTGCGGCGCCGACGAGCACGGCGTCGCGATCACGATCGGCGCCGAGCGCGACGGCATCGCGTACCCCGAATACGTCGCGCGCTGGCGCACGGAGATCAAGCGCACGTTCGACCGCCTCGGCCTCGAGTTCGACGTCTGGTCGGGCACGAGCATCAGCCCGTTCCACGCCGAGCTGAGCCAGGACTTCTTCCGCCGCATCGACCGCAACGGCTTCCTCGTGCAGCGCGAGACCGAGCAGCTGTACTGCACGACCGACCGGATGTTCCTCGCCGACCGCTACGTCACGGGCACCTGCCCGAGCTGCGGCTTCGAGAGCGCCCGCGGCGACGAGTGCCCGCGCTGCGCGAAGTGGCTCAACCCGCTCGACTTCGCCGACCCGCGCTGCAAGGTCTGCGGCACCACGCCGGAGCGTCGGCGCACGACGCATTGGTACCTCGACCTGCCGAAGGTGCGCGACGAGTTCCTCGGGAGCTGGATCGCGAACCACGAGTGGAAGCCCAACGTCGGGGCCTTCATCGCCAACCAGATGAAGGAGATCGAGCCGCGCCCGATCACGCGCGACATGAGCTGGGGCGTGCCCCTGCCGGCCGACACCGCGGGCGACATCACGGGCAAGGTGCTCTACGTGTGGTTCGACGCGCCGATCGGCTACGTGTCGTTCACGCGCGAGTGGGCCGAGAGCAAGGGCGAGCCCGAGGCGTGGAAGCGCTGGTGGCAGGACTCCCAGACGCGGCTCGTGCACTTCATCGGCAAGGACAACATCCCGTTCCACTGCGTGGTGTTCCCGGCGATGCTCCACGCGACGAAGGCCGGCTATGTGCTGCCGTGGCAAGTGCCCGCGAACGAGTTCTACAACCTGCAGGGCCGCAAGTTCTCGACCTCGGGCGGCTGGACGATCCCGCTCGACGAGTTCTTCGCGAAGTTCGACGCGCAGGCCACGCGCTTCTACCTGCTCGCGAGCGCGCCGGAGACCAAGGACAGCGAGTTCAACTGGAAGGACTTCCAGGCCTGCAACAACGCGCAGCTCGCCGACGCGATCGGCAACCTCGTCACGCGCGTGCTCAAGTTCGTCGACAAGCACTACGCCGGCCACATCCCCGCCTGCGCGCCGGAACACGAGGCCGAGCTCGACCGCGTGCTGCTCACCGAATGCGGCGCCTTCGGCGATCCGGCCGAGTCGATCCGCGCCTTCCGTTTCCGCCGCGCTGCCGAACAGCTGATCGAGAACGCGCGTGTCGCCAACGTCTTCGTCGACCGCTCCGCACCTTGGTCGCTGCAGAAGACCGACCCCGCGCGCGCGGCGAGCGTGCTGGCAACCTGCGCCGAGTGGATCGGCTACGTCGCACGCTGGATGGCCCCCTTCATGCCCGAGAAGGCGCAAGCGATCTGGGCGATGCTCGGTCAATCCGGCTCCGTCACCGCCCGCGGCTGGCCCGCGCCGCCTGTCGCCGGCCAGTGGCGCCTCGGTCTCGCCGGCTCGAAGCTCGGAGCCGTCGCCGGCCTGTTCCCCAAGATCGATGACGCCACCGTCGCCGCCGAGATCGCCGCTCTCGAAGAGCGCGCGAAGCAGGTCGCCGCCGGCTGAGGCCTCAACTGGCTCGGGATGCGGGCACAGCGCCCTGGGCATCCAATGACGACGGGCTCCGACCAGTGAGGTCGGAGCCCGTCGATGTTCGAACGCGATCTTCGAAAGCGATCGGTTCAGCCCGTCGTGACGGAGTCGCGCAGGGACTTGCCCATGCGGAACCCGACACGCCGACCGGCTTCGATCTGGATCGGCGCCCCGGTGTGGGGATTGCGTCCTTGGCGGGCCTTGCGGGCCTTGACCTCGAACGTGCCGAAACCGGCGATCGTCACCGATTGATCCTCGCGCAGACCCTTCTGGATGCCCTCGAGCACCTTGTCGACCAACGTTGCCGCACCGAGCCGCGACAAGCGCAGCTCCTCCGCGACGAAACCGACCAACTGGCTCTTGTTCACCTGTCAGGGTCCGCTGGGACCATCAGGCCTTCTTGCGACGCGCGGCCTTCTTCTTGCCGACCTTCTTGGTCGCAGCCTTGCGAGTCGCCTTGCGGGTTGCCTTCTTCTTCGCCATGGGAGAATTCTCCTTACGAGATCGTGGGGTGTTGAACGCAGCGCCGCGATCGGCGCCGTTCACGACATCACGAGGGACATCGGCGCACATGCGCGAAGCCTTTCCCGCTTCTTCGAACTTTTTCGCGAAACCTCTCCGGCTCCGCGTGCGGCCCGTCGCGCTCGAGCTCCCGTGAAACGAAAAACGGCGCCCCGAAGGACGCCGTGGTTGCCGCGCTCGCGATGCGGGTCGCGAGCGCAAGCGTGGTTCGCGCTCAGGCGACCTTGACCTTGCGGGTCGCCGGCTTCTTGACGCGGCCGCTCTTGATGCAGCGCGTGCAGACCTTGACGCGCGTCGTCACGCCGTCGACGACGGCGGCAATGCGCTGGATGTTCGGCTTGAACTTGCGCTTGGTGTGACCGGTGACGCGCAGACCGATGCCGCCCTGCTTCTTGGGCAGACCGCGGCGGGCGAGCTGGGCGCCGCTTTCGGTGCGCTTGCCGCAGTAATCACAAACCCGGGCCATGACGATGCTCCGATGCTGGAGGGAAAGAGGAGAAAGGGCCGGCCCGAGGGCAAGCCTTGATCGAGGGCCGAACAGGCTAGCGTGCGCCCCCGGGGTGGGCAAGGCCCCACCTCGCCCAGCCCTTCGGAGGATCCCCAAAGGAGCGGCCCCCACCCCCCTTGGAAGGGAGCGAGGGCTGCCGGTCTCCGGGGCGGCCGATCAGGTCTCAGAACAAGTTGTCGAGCGCGGCCTTGGCGTCGGCCTTGAAGTCGGCCGGCAGGGCTGCCCCGGATCCTTCGGGTCGGCTGGTGATCTCGTCGAAGATGGTCGTCAGGTTGCGGGACGTCTCGGCCCCGTAGTAGCGCACCAGACCGAGGTTCGTGCGTTCGTCGAACAGCACGCCGAGCAGCGTGCGCTCGCCGATCAGCTGCAGCTGGATCGAGTCGCGCTGCCCCTGATGGAAGAGGCTCGTGAACTGCGACTCGCCGAGCAGGCGCGCCATCTCGCGCGTCGCGGCGAAAGAGCCCGCGATCAGCGCCGCCACCGACTCGAGCGAGCCGGTCTGCAGCGGCTCGCCGCGGCGGGTGACGAGGTGTCCTTCCTTGTCGACCAGCAACGCCGCCTTGGCGTTGGAGAGCTCGAGGAAGGCGTCGAGCTCGCCATCGAGGCGAGCGACGTCCTGGGCGTAGAAGACGAGTCGGCTGTCGCGGAGGGCTTGGTCGCGTCCCATCGTTGGCTCCGGTGCTGGGTGTCTTACAGGAACGAGAGGACGACGTAGGTCAGGCCGGCGACCAGGATCACTCCCGCGCCGATGAACAGGCCGATGTAGAGCTTGTTCGAGCCCTCGCCGGTCGGAGTCGCACGCGGCGTCGGCGCCGGAGTGGGCGCGGCCTGGCGGCGCGGGTCGAAGCGCGAGCCCTCGAGCGGTCCGGGAACCTGG
>JABWBL010000201.1 GCA_013360535.1 Planctomycetaceae bacterium | reverse complement strand
CGGCTCGGGGTCGGCGGGGTTGCGCAGGCGCCGCACGGAGCGCACCGAGCCGTCGCGGGCGAGCAAGAGCGTCCAGAGGCCCGATTCGGAGCTCGCGAGCAGGTCGGGGATCGAGTCGCCGTCGACGTCGCCGGGGGCGGCGAGGTCCTGGCCAAGGCTCTCGCTGTCGATGAAGCGCTGGCGGAAGCCGCCGGTGAGCGAGCTGAACTTGCGCGTCGCTCGAACGGAGCCGTCGCGCTGGAGGAACACGATCCACACGGCGCCGCGCATGCGGTCCCCGGCCGAGTTGCCGAGCGCCACGTCGGTCACGCCGTCCCCATCGACGTCGCCGACCGCCGCGAGCGACAGCCACAGCGGATCGTCGTCGGGCAGCGTCCTGTCGTTCCAACGCAGGACACGCACCACGGCTCCCGTGCGATCGATCGACAGCACGAACGTGAGCGAGGTCGCCGATTGTCCGGCCCCCGGCGAGCGCTTCACCATCACCGCCAGCTCGAACGTGCCGTCGCCGTCGAGGTCACCGAGTGAGGCCATCTCGTCGGAGAAGGAGTCCGTTCCCGACTTGAAGCCTGCTTCGCGCAGCGTCTGCGAGCGCGCGAGCTCGCGCCAGCGTGCGCTCGTTCCGTCGTTTTCGAGCGACAGCAGCATCAGGCCCACTTCGTCGACGTTCAGCGCGAATTCGAGCTCGCCGTCGGAGTCGAGATCGCCGAGCAGCTCGCACGCGCCGAGGTATCTGGTTCCGTTGAAGCTCTCGATCTGGACCGGCGTGAAGCTTGTCGCGCCAGCGCGAGTTTGCCGCACAAGCACGAGCCGGTTGGGATCCCTCAGCGTCGCGAGCGCCTCGACGCCGCCGTCGCGCTCGCCGATGCACGTCAGGTGCCGGACCGCGCCGGAGCGGCCTTCAGGGAACATGACCCGCTCGATCGACTCCTGCGTGAGCTGCGGGCCGTCGTCGGGCACCGGACCCTTCCAGCTCTCCGACGAATACAGCTCGTCGATGAGGTGCCACGCGATCTTCGACGAACGCCCGAAGGCCTCGATCTCCTCCATCGGCCACAACGGCACGATCGAGCCCGGGCTCCGCTCGTTCCACGGCAGGTACTCGAAGCGCTCGCGCACGAAACGGATCGCCTCCTCGAATTCCGCGAGCGGCACGAGCCGCAGCGCGACCTCGCGCCTCTCGAGCGTCACTCGAACGGTCGGAACGTCGTGCAACAGGTAAGGGCATCCGACCTTGCCGCCGATGAGGGGCATCTCGCCTTCGCAGGTGCCGCCGATCGGATCGAGGCGCTTGCCGTCCGGGGAGCGCTCGAGGAACAGCAGCAGCTCCTGACCGAGCGCGTAGGGCGCCCAACGTTGGCCGCAGGTCCAATCCTCGAAACGACCCAGCTTCACGCGCCCGGGCAGCGTGACCCCGGCGATCCGCCGCGTGATCTCGACTTCGAATTCCTCGTCCTCGAGCGCGACGATCCGGCCGACCACGATCGCATCGGCCTCGAGGCACAGCTCGTGCAGTCCGATGTAGACCGCCTCGACGCTCGCCCGCGCCGGCACGACGCCGAGCCCCAACGCGAACACGAGCACGAACCAGCGGAACATCGGGAAGCGGCGCGAGGCGACCCTCGCGCATTCCCAACGCTAACGCCCACCCGCGCGCCGCGGTTCAAGTGGCGGCGGAAACTCGCGCGTGGCGCGGCGCGTCAGGGTTGCAGCGTGAAGACGAGGCCGGCGGAGAGGCTGGTGGACTTGGGGCTGGGCGGGTCGCGGAACCAGGCTTGGGCGTAGACGGCGTCGCCGGACGAGAAGGGCTGGCCGAGGGAGCCGGGGTTGGCCGCGAGGAAGGCGAGGAAGTCGATCGCGAGGGAGCCGTCGCAGGAGCCGACGGTGCCGCCGGTCGATTGCAGCGGGAGGCGCTGCGTCGGCGACTTGACGCACAGGAAGCTCGAGCTGCCGGGCGCCCAGGGGAACTCGACGCCGCCGGTGACGCCGTAGAAGACGAGGCCGCTGCGCTGGCCGTCGAGGTTGGCGACGGAGAGCGTGAAGCCGGAGGTCGCGCTCGCCGAGGGGAGACCTGAGGCGGAGATGGCCGCGACGCAGCCGAGCGAGGTCGTGCCCGCCGTGCAGTAGGCCGCCGGCGCGTCGTTGCCGCGGTCGCGCAGGAAGACGTCGCGCGTGTTGTTCGTGTCGCCGCTGACGAGGTTCGTGGCGTAGCTCTGGAACACGACGAAGCGGCCGTTCGCGCTGAGCGCGCCGACGTTGCTCGCGTAGTCGCCGCCGCCGCCGTTGGAGTCGACGCTGACGATCTCGGTCAGGCCCGTGATGCGGTCGTGCGCGAACACGTCCCAGGTCGTGTTGAGGTCGCCGGGGTCGAGCGTCGACGCGTTGCTCTCGAACACGACCACGCGGCCGTCGGCCGACAGGCGCGCCTTGCGGCTGACGCTGTCACCTTCGAGCCCGCCCGCGCCGACGCTGGCGCGCACGGTGAGGCCGAGCGTGCGGTCGCGCAGGAAGACGTCCTCCGCCGCGTTGAAGTCGCCGGAGACGAGGTTCGTGGCGGCGCTGTGGAAGGCGACGAAGCGCCCGTCGGCGGAGAGCGACGGCTCGACGCTGCCCGCGTTGCCGGGCACGCCGGCCGAGCTCAGGCTCACGCGCTCGGTCACGCCCGTCACCAGGTCGCGCACGAACACGTCCCAGGCCGCGTTGGTGTCGCCCGCGACGAGGTTGGTGGCGCTCGAGTGGAAGGCGAGGAAGCGGCCATCGGCGGAGAGCGAAGCCGCAGCGCACGGACCGTTCGGCTGGCCGGCGGTGATCGAGCTGACCGCGCGCGTCGTGGTGGCGAGCGAACGGTCGTGCACGAACACGTCCCAGGCTCCGTTGGTGTCGCCGGTGACGAGGTTGGTGGCGGCGCTGTGGAAGGCGATGTAGCGACCGTCGGCCGAGATCGTGGGCGCGAACGAGATCGCGTTGGCCTGCACGCCGGCGGAGTTGACGCTGGCGCGCGTGGTGATGCCGGTCGTGATGTCGTGCACGAACACATCGGGCTGCGCGTTCGTGTCGCCGGCGACGAGGTTGAGCGCCCAGCTGAGGAACGTGACGACGCGCCCATCCGCGGAGATCTGCGGGGCGCTGCTGGAGCCGTTGGTTTCGGCGCCGCCGAGGCCCATGGTGAGGCGCGTGGTGAGCCCCAGCGCGCGGTCGCGCAGGAAGATGTCGGCGACGTTGTTCGTGTCGCCCGCCACGAGCGTCGTGGCGTCGCTCTGGAACGCGAGGAAGCGCCCGTCGGCGGAAATCGAGGGTGCCTCGCTGAACTGGTTGCCGAGCGCGCCCGTGCTCGAGACGCTCTCGAGCGTCGTCTGCGCGGCGAGCGGGGCGGCGCACAGTGCGGCCACCACGAAGCGAAGCGTGCGGGAATCCATGGCGAAATCCTAACGGAGCCTGTGCAGTCGGGTGGGAGCGAGCAGGGCCGACCGTCGTGCGACGGCCGGCCCCGCGATCGGACTTGGGTGGCGGGGCAGAGCCCCGCGGCGCGTCACGGGAAGATCGTGAAGCTCACCGCGTTCGTCAGGCCGGTCGTCGACGGGCTCTGCGGGTCGCGCGACCAGAACTGCGCGCAGATCTCGGCGCCGATGGCGAGCTGCGGAACCGCACCCGACTGGATCACCGCGTTGAAGTCCATCGAGTAGCTGCCGGTGCAGTCGTTGCCCGACGCGCTGCCGCCCGACTGGAGCTGCGGCGTGCGGACGCGCGGCGCGGAGATGCACATCGTGCCGCCCTGGTAGGGGAGGCTCGCGGCGCCGAAGCCGTAGTACAGGATGCCCGTCTTCTGGTTGAGCACGTTCGAGGCCGAGAGCGTGAACGCACCGCTCGCCGAGGCGCTCGCGGCACCATTGGCCGCGATCGCCGGCACGCAGCCGAGGCTGTTGGTCTTGGCCGTGCAGTAGGTCTGCGAGACCGCGGGGTAGGTGACGCGGAACGCGTAGGAGGTGAAGTTCGGGTCGTAGGCGAGGCCCGTGACCGTGAGGCCGTCGGCCGAGACGCCCGTCGCTTCCGCGAAGGTCCACGTCGAGGCTTCCGGCAGGCCGAGCGCGAGCAGGTCGTCCTGCAGGCGCGCCATCGGGGCGCCCTGGCGCGAGATGAACGGAGCGCGGTTGCCGAAGGGGCCGCCGCCGCCGGCCCAGCCGACGATCACGACGCCATCGGCGCTCATGCCGGTCGGGATCGTGTTGTGGCTGCCCCAGCCGAAGGGGTCGACGTTGCAGGTGCCGCGGTCGACGAGGCCGTTGGTCGAATCCCAGCGGAAGAGGTGCTCGAGGCCCCAGCCCGAGGGCGTCGAGAGGCCGGTGCCGCTCGAACCGGAGATGTACTGGCCGTTGGTCGAGATCGCCCAGCACTCGCTCCAGCCGTTGATCGGGTCGTTGGGGTCGAGGCTGCCGAGCAGCAGCGCACCGCTCGCTTGCGACCACGAGTTCGCGCGCCAGGCGCCCGTGACCGGATCCGCGTCCCAGCCCGCGCAGACCGAGCCGTCGGCGGACACGCAGTTGGGGCGCGAGCTCGAGCTGTTGCCACCCGACGAGCCGAGGTCGACGGTGCCGTTGACGGCATCCCAGCGGAAGGCGTGGGCCGTGTTCGGGGTCACCCAGCCGAGGCCGACGACGACCGAACCGTCCGCGCTGATGTCGTAGGAGCTCGAGAGCGACGAGCCGCTCGAGCTGATCAGGCCGGGCAGGAACGTCCACTGGCCGGTGCTCGCGCTCCAGCGGGCCGCGGTCTCGAGGCTCGAGTTGTTCGGGTCGGGCAGGGTCGCCGCGACGTGCGTGCCGCCGTTGGAGACGCTGCCGCTCCAGGCCGAGCCCGAGTAGACGAGCGTCCAGCTCGGGGTGGTCGTGGTCCACACGTACAGGCCCGAGCCGTCGCTAGCGAGGATCGCGGAGGCGTCCGGCGAGACGTCGAGCAGGTTCGTCCAGGTCCCGGGCAGCGGGATCGACTGGAACGTCGTCTGGGCGGTCGCGAGGAGCGAGAGGGCGGCGAGGGCCGCGGCAGGGGCGGCGATCCGGAGGGTGCGCATGGTGGAGATCGGGAACGGGGTGGGTCGGGGAGGGCTCAGGCCCTCGGGAGCGGGCTCGCGGGGAGCCGTCGCGTTGGCCCCGCGACGCAGGGCGGGTTTCAGAGCGTCGTCCGCCGGCCCGCGTTGATGGGTTTCCCGGGGAAATCTGCCCGACCGGCGCTCGCTCAGCCCTGGGAGGGCCGCAGACGGGTCGAGAGCCGTGCAAGAGCCAGGAAAAGCCTTCCGCGGGACTGCGACTCGGTGCAGCCCAGCCGGTCGGCCGCCTCCGCGTGGGTGCGGCCCTCGATGTGGATCAGCTTGATCAGAGTGCGGTCGGTTTCCCCGAGCTGGTCGAGGGCCGTCGCGAGCCGCTCGAGGTCCTCGCGCAGCATCGCCTCGCCGCTGGGGCTGCCGAGGCTGCGGGCGAGCCGGGCCAGCGCCTCGATGTCCCAGGCCGACGGCAGGTCCGAGGCGCGCACCGCGTCGCCGCGCCGCTGCGCCGAGTAGAAGCGGCGCCGGTCGATCAGCTTGTGGAGCGCGATCTGCAGCAGCCAGCGTCGGAACGCGGCCTCGCCCTCGTAGCGGAAGCGCTCGCGCGACTCGAGCGCCTCGCGGCAGATCGATTGCACGAGATCCTCGCAGGATTCGCGGCGCGAGAGGTCGGCGCCCATGTTGCGGCGCACGTAACCCTCGACGTCCCCCAGATGGCGCTCGAGCAGCGCTTCGAGTTCGCGCGACGGTGCGGAGTTCGGATCCATGCAGGCACGCGAGCCGTGCCGAGTCCCAAGGCTATCCCCATTCGCCGAACCCGGCTACCGAAGCGATTCCGGGCTACCATTCCAACGATGGGACTCCAGCCCGGCAGCGATTCCGGCGCCGTCGATCAGGTCGAGGCACTGGTCGCGGAGTTGCTCGAGCGGCTGGCGAACGGCGAGCGCGACGCGCTCGAGGCGCTCTGCACGGCGCATCCGGAGTTCGCGGGCGAGCTGCGCGTGCGGATGAGCGCGCTGCGCGAGATGAACCTCGTGCCCGCGGATGCGGCGGCGATGGCCTTTCCCGAGCGCCTCGGCGAGTTCCGGCTCGTGCGGCGGCTGGGCAGCGGCGGCATGGGCGTCGTGTACGAGGCGGTGCAGGAATCGCTCGGCCGCACGGTCGCGCTCAAGCTGATCCGGCCGGAACACCTGTACTTCGAGCGCTCGCGCGAGCGTTTCCGCCGCGAGACCGAGGCCGTCGCGCGCCTCTCGCATCCCGGAGTGGTCTCGATCTACACCGTCGGCGAGGCGCAGGGCACGCCCTACTTCGCGATGGAGCTGATCCACGGCGCGACGGTGGCGCAGGCGCTCGAGCAGGTGCGCGGCGTCGCGCCCGAGGCGCTGGTC
>JABWBL010000200.1 GCA_013360535.1 Planctomycetaceae bacterium | reverse complement strand
GTCCGACTGGCCGTGGGGCGCGCGCGGCAGCAGTTCCGCGGGCATGGGGCGCCTCGACCTCTACAACTTGGGCCTTCTCGGCGCGAAGGCGCGCGATCCCGAGCGCGCTCCGGCGGAGCAGAGCACGGGCACGCGGCAGGTCAGCATGCAGGACGACCCGTCCGCGGACCGCGGGCCCGATCGACTGCTCGTCGAGCTGCTCTATCCCGACGGGCCCGCGATGGAGGCCGGGCTCGAGCGCGGCGACGTGATCACGGGCGTGAGCGGCAAGCCCTTCAAGGACGGGTCGCTCGCGCCGCTCGCGAAGGCGATCCTCGACGCGGAGTCCGGAGCGAGCAAAGGCGTCGCACTCACGGTCGAGCGCGCGGACGCGAAGTCGAAGGGCGCGACGCAGGTGCTCGTCGTCGTGCCGGTGCTCGGCAAGGAAGCGAGCGCGCCGCTCGTGGGCAAGGCGCGCAAGGTGGCGCTCGAGGCCGCCCTCGCGCTGCTCGCTGAACGACAGCAATCGGACGGCGGCTTCGCCGAGACGCTCTCGGGCAAGAATGGAGCGGTGGTGCAGGCGTCGATGGCCGGGCTCGCGTGGCTCGCCGGCGGCAGCGACCTCGCTCAAGGGCCGTACGCCGAAAACGTCAAGAAAGCGGCGGCGTTCGTGAGAGCCAACGCGCTGGCGGCATCCGCCGCGCCCACGGGTGGAGCGAATTGGGATCAGAGCAACTGGGGAGTCGCGCACGGCGCGATCTTCCTCGGCGAGCTGCAGGCGCGCTCGCCCGACGCCGAGGTGCTCACGACCCTGAAGGCACTTGCTGCCGACCTTGCCAAACGACAAGAGACGAGCGGCGGCTGGGCGCACGGACCGGGCGGACCGAACGCGCTCGGCTACGTCGAGCTCAACATCGTGTCGGGACTGTCGCTGATGGGCATGGGCCTCGCGCGCGAGGCCGGCTGGGAAGTGCCCGAAGAAACGCTCGCCAAGGCTCGCGCGTACATCGAGGGCTCGTCGAGCGGCGATGGCGGCGTCGGCTACTCCACGAGAGATGGACAGCAGGGCCAAGGCAACATCGGTCGCACCGCCGCCGCGTGGATGGGGTACACCGCGCTGGGCCTGCGCCGCGACGCCTGGACCAAGCGCATGACGAGCTACGTCGAGCAACACGCCGACGACGCGTTCGCCGGCCACGCGAGCCTCATGCAGCAGATCCTGCTCGCCGGCCTCGCGGCTCAGGCTCTCGAAGGCAAAGCCGCCAAGTCCTTCTGGTCCACCGCGCAGACCGACCTCGTCCTCGCGCGCTCCCCCGACGGCTCCTTCCAGCCGCGCCCCTGGCACGAGAGCCTGCAAATGGGCAGCAACTCCGACGTCAGCTTCGGCGACATCTGGACCACCGCAGCCTGGTCGATCGTCCTCGCCGCCAACGGCGAATCCGAAGGCCTCCCCGGCCTCCCCGCCTGCACCGGCCGTCTGGCTCGCAAGCCGAAGGCGAAGTAGCGCGCGTTGGCGTGCGTCTCGTCGCTGGCCGCGCGCGCGGAGCTCAAGCTCCGTTCCCACGACACGGCCGCCCAGCCCCACAGGCTTGCGCGTGTCAGCGTGATCGGCTTGCGCGCGGCCGGAATGCGTCCTCACTGCTGCGCGGTTTCCGTAGGATCTCACGCGTGGCCAGCGCGCTTCCCAGCACTCGTGCGAGTCGAGTTCCTGCGCTCGCGCTCCTGAACCTGCTCGCGCTGTTCCTGCCGGGAGCGGCGGGGGTCGTGGGCTTCGTCCTGTGGCTCGGCGATCCGCGACTTCGCTGGCTCGACCCGCGCACGGGAGCCGTGCACTTTGGCGTGATCGCGATCGCGGGAGCGCTCGCCACGTTCGCGGGAGTCGCCGACTGGGTGCTGCACCAGCGTGGCGCGCGCGTCGTCGGAGCTCGCGAGCGGCGTGTCGAGCTGGCGGCGCTCGCAGGCGGGGGCGCGCCACTGTTCGTGGTGATGGCGATCGCGACGCTGAGCGCGAGTCCGGAGGCGTGGCTCGTGCCCGCCGTCGTGCTCGCGCTCGCGACGACGATCGCGATCGCGTATGACGAATTGACGTTCCACCGCAAATGCTCCGCGTTCGAGACGGCGTGCCACCGCGCGCTCACGTTCGGAATGGGCGTCGCGTGGCTCGCGTGGATGCACGGCGTGTTCGTGGAACGCGCAGCGCATGGGTGAGGCGCGCTCGCTGCTCGCCGAGGCGGAAGAGCGCCTCGCGCACGACCGAGAGCTCGCGGCGCTCCCCGTCGACGTCGCGTGGATGCATCGGGCGCTCGCGCACTTGCGCGGCCAGCGGATTCCGGCGCCTGCGTTGGGCGCTCTCGCGCGCCTCGTCGCCGTGAAGTACGCGCTCTGCCTCGCCGCCGCGGGAGTGCCGATCGCGCTCGCCGTGGTCCTCGCCGAACCTTGGCTCGCGCTCGCGGCACCGCTCGCGTTCTATCTCGTCGAGGCGCAGCTCGTGTTCCTTCTGCTGGTTGCCGCGGACGGAAGCGCGCACCCATGGCGCGATGCACGACGAAGAACAAGCGTGGCCGGCGGAACGCTGCGCGTGGTCGCGACGGTCGTTCCGATCGCGCTCTTCATGCTCGTCGCTGGCATCGCAGGCCGCGGCCTCGTGCGCGCCTGGCTCACCGGCTGCCTCGCGATCGTGCTGTGGCACGAACGTCTGCCGCATGGAAGCGAGGAGTCGGCGTGACGAGCACGCTCGACATCCGGCACGAACGCGTCCGCACACGCGCGACACGCGGTGCGCGCCTGCTCTACGCGAGCGACCTGCACCTCGGCTGGCCTTGGACGCGCAACGTGCCGAGCGAAATCCTCGACGCCGTGCGCTCGACCGCTCCCGACGCCCTGCTCCTCGGCGGCGACCTGTGCGACAGTGCGAGAGCGCTCACCCAGCTCACCTCGCTCGTCCGTGCAGCGCGGGAGTTCGCACCCGTCCTCGCGGTGCCCGGCAACCACGACCTGCGCCTCGGCCCGGAGCGCGTGCGCGCGGCCATTGTCTCCGCCGGTGGCACCTGGCTCGTCGACGGCCTGCACAGGATCGGCGGGCTCACCGTCGAAGGCCGCGCGCTCAGCTCCGTCGACCCGACCGACTGCGAAGCGACTTCCTTGCGCGTCCTCTGCGCGCACCGCCCCGCGATCATCGCCGCCGCGCGCCGCGCGCGTTTCGACGTCGTGCTCGCGGGTCACCTCCACGGCGGCCAGCTCGTGCTGTTCGAGCGCCGCGGTCGCCTCTATCCCTACGCCTGGATCGACCGCTGGTGCGGTCCGCGCTTCGACCTCGACGGCACGACGCTGCTCGTGAGCCGCGGTGCCGGCGACACCCTGCCCCTTCGCTTCCGCTGTCCCCGCGAGGTCCTCCTGTGCGACCTCGTCCCCGCCTGACTCGCGCGCGCCTTCGTCGCCCAGGCCTGATCGCGCGTCGCGTCATCAAAGCGGAACTGATTTCGTTGCACGGCCCAGTGCGCCTCGTTGGGCCTCAGGTTGCATCGGCAGCCTCATCGTCGGCGAGGTGGTCTGAGCAACGCAAGCGTTGGTTGTGCAGTTCAGGGAGCCCCGTCCTGCGGAGTACCCTCGCGGCGCTGTCCCCGGCGCCTGGCGACTTTCAGTCGCTCGACGACCAAGTGCTGGAACGCGCAGTCGGTGGGCGGGCACAAGCGGAGACTCCGCTGATCTGCAGAAGCGCCCGGTGTTCGCCGGTGAGGCTGAAGCGCTGGCTTGTCCAACCGCCGAACGCGCGCTGGCCGTTGCGCGGAGTGTCGACCCGCACCGTTGGAGTGCCCCAAGACCGCGGGCCCGTTTCGGCTTTTTTGCGGCGGAACGCGGCTCGAGCCACGCCTTCATCGTGGGCACGGGGACGGTCCTCGGCCCGCAAACAACCAACACAGGATTTCAGCCATGTACTTCACGACAAACGCTCGCTCGTCTCGTGCTCCGGTCGATGGTTCGAAGGCCGCGTCCTCCGTTTCGACTCTTGGACGGTTCGCTCGGTTCGGTCTCGCGGCATTGCTCTCTCTCGCATGCTTCGCGGATCAGGCCAGCGCGCAGTCGGAACCTTACACCGATGTCGGCGGCGGGCTCGCTGGCACGAACGGCATTCCGGTTCTCGAGGGCTTCGGCAGCCTGTATCCCGGCACGGTCACGATGCTGCGCATGACGAGTGCGCAGCCTCAATCGTACGCCGTGCTGTCGCTCTCGCTCGCCTACGGCAACACGCCGGCGTTCGGCGGCACGTCCCACACGCTGCCCTCGACCCTGACGCTGGAGTCCACGACGGATCTGGAGGGCATGGCCGAGTTCCCGATCACGATCCCTCCGGGCTTCCCCGCGCTCGACTTCTGGGTGGAAGTCTTCGTCGTCGACGCCGGCGCGCCGCAAGGCGTTGCGATCACGAACACGGTGAAGGGTTCGTCGGTGTCCGCGTCTGTCATTCCGGACGCGGCCGTGTTCTTCGACTCGGTGCGCACGGAGTGCTTCAACCTCGCGTCTCAGGGCCATATCGCCATGGACCTGTTCACGATCCTCAACTCGAACGCCGCCTACTACGAACTGCATCCGGAAGAAGTGCTCAACCTCATCACGCCGATGAAGGTGCGCGAGGATGGCACCGACGTGCCTCAGGGGCCTGGCCCGGGCGGTCCCACCGGCGGCGGCAACACGCCCGGCGGGAAGTGGATCTGGGAGAACATCTTCGGCATGGACATCGCAACGGCGTCCTTGTCCGTGCCGTGGACCGGGGACACCTGCAAGACCCGTCAAGGCACTGTGGCGCTCGGTGGCGGAATGCCGCTGGGGACGATGACCGCTCACCAGGTCGGCAACAAGTGGAACCCGGCGTGCCCGCCGAAGGAGCAGTGCCCGAGCGGCACCTCGCGCGAATGTGGCAACTACCAGATCTGCTGGAGGCAGACGTTCGTCTGGTTCCTCACGCTCTCGAGCGGCTGCACGACTCCCGAGGTCATCTGCTCGCCCTGCCCGTGACCGCGAAGTGACGTTCCCTGCGTCGGCGTCGAGCCTGGTGGCTTGCCACCGGGCTCGACGCCTTGGTAGCGGCTCATTGCACGTACCAGCCCAGCGGAGCTCTTGTTCTGCGTGATGCGGCCGCGCGAGCCGCCGCAGTGCGGGCAGGTGAGGACGATCGAGCGAGCGTCGGTGCTTCTCTATGGTGCTGGGCGGTGCGAGTGCGGTATCCGTACACCATGCGACTGCTTCAACAGAGCTGCGTTGCGTGCCTGCTGGTCGTTGCCGCCTGCGGCGACAGGCCGATGACCCCTGTCGCGACGGCGATACCGGATCCCCCGGCAGGACCGATGCCGGCTGCGGGCTCGTACCGGCTGCGCTGGCTGATGGATCACACGGACCCGATCACGGCTCGTGTGCCCGGCATCCAGATGGGTTCCGGACACCTCGGCAAGCGAGTCTGGGTCCAAATTGACTATCTCGGACCGAAGCGACGCGCCCAGCTCGTCGCCATCAACACGGTGAACGGCGAGAGCGCGGAACCGATCGTGTTCTACGACGAGGCGTACGGCGCGCGGGACCTCGAAATCAGCCGGAACAACTCGCGCTACTTCCAAGGCGAGGCCTTGAGCCGCCCGCGGCAGACGTTCGTCGTCGAACTCCGGTCGATGAAGGGCTGTGACCGCGACACGGCGCTCGCGAACGTCGTGACGTTCGACTCGAGCAATCGCGCGTTCTACTACGAGCTGCAGTCGCAGTTCTATGCCGCGCCGTTCGACCCGGAGTTGCGTGGCTCGAACACCACGAGCTTCGGCTGGGGCCCCGAGAACGATGCCCGGTCCGTCTACCCGGGTCCGTCCCCGGCGATCCCGGACGGCGAGGAGACGACGCTGTTCCGGTTCAGTCGCGGCGAAAGCTCGACCGAGGTTCGACTGCGGTTCCGATAGCCAGGACTGTGCAGAAAGGGGCGATCGAAAGCTCGCAATCCTGCACGCAGAAATGGCGCACGGCAGGCCGTCGCGGGCGAGCGCTTGGGTGCGAGCGCGGCCCCGCCCTCGATCGACGCGGCGCGGAGAAGTTCGACGAGCGGAGCATCGTCTGTCCTCGCGCTCGGCTCCGACGTGCGCAGGCGACCGTCCGCTAGCCCGCCCTATTCACGAGCGCACGATCGCGCGAGCGGGGAGCCGCGGATGTCGCTGGACGTCCGTCGTTTTCGACCGCACCGGACTTTCTGAGGTCGAAAGCAGCGCGCAGAGGCTTGCTTCCACGCGTCAATCAGGGGGGTGCGATGGATTTGGGCAGGGCTCCGCCTCGCGTGGGCGCGTTCGACAGGTGGTGTGTGGCCGACGTGGCCGCGTCAGCAAGCTGTGACGCCCGCAGCGAGCGCGGCTGTTCGCCACGCTGCGGCCCACGCGTACGTCTCGGGCAGCGAGATCACGATCCGACGCCAGGTCGACTTCACTGTCGCCG
>JABWBL010000199.1 GCA_013360535.1 Planctomycetaceae bacterium | reverse complement strand
GCCCGCACCTTCGGCCTACGCGACCCCGAGCGCGTTGCGCGAGTGGCTCGAGTCCCTGCGCGAGCGTGCGAGCCCCGTCCACGTCGGCACCCAGCTCGAGCTCGAGACCACGACCCGCGCCGTGCGCACGCCCGACCGCGTCGAGCGTGTCCTCGAGCGTGTCCCGGTGCGCCGCCGGGAGCGCCGCAAGTACGAATTCACCGGGAAATACGGACCGGACCTGTTCGCCGAGGTCGAGCGCTACGCACGCTGCGTCGAGGCGCTCGTGCGGCGCGAGCGCTTCGATCTCGTCCACGCGCACGACTGGATGACCTTCCCCGCCGGCGTCGCCGCCGCGCGCACGCTCGGTCGCCCGCTGGTCGCCCACGTGCATGCCTGCGAGTTCGACCGCTCCGGCGACAAGCCCGACACGCGCATCCGCGACCTCGAGCAGCTCGGCCTCGACAGCGCCGACCGCGTCGTGTGCGTCAGCCACTACACGGGCTCGGTGCTGCGCAAGAACTACCGCGTCGACGAGGCGAAGCTGCGCGTCGTGCACAACGCGGTGACCAAGGGCGAGCAGGAGCGCTCGACCGGCGGCACGAAGCGCATCGAGGAGCCCGTCGTGCTGTTCCTCGGCCGCGTCACGTACCAGAAGGGCCCCGACTACTTCCTCGAGGCCGCCGCACGCGTCGTCAAGGTCGAGCCGAACGTCAAGTTCGTGATGGTCGGCTCCGGCGACATGCTGCCGAAGATGATCGAGCGCGCGGCGCGCATGGGCCTCGCGCGCCACGTGCATTTCACCGGCTTCCTCAAGGGCGCCGACGTCGAGCGCATCTACTCGATGGCCGACATCTACGTGATGCCCTCGGTCTCGGAGCCCTTCGGCATCTCGCCGCTCGAGGCGCTCGCGCTCGACGTGCCCGTGATCGTCTCGCGCCAGAGCGGCGTGTCGGAAGTGCTGCGCAATGCGCTCAAGGTCGATTTCTGGGACGTGCAGGAAATCGCCAACAAGATCCTCGCGCTGCTGAAGTTCCCTTCGCTCAAGGACCACCTGCTGGCCGAGGGCCGCGACGAGGTGCGCGCGATGAGCTGGGACGAGCGTGCGGCCGCGCTCAAGCGTGTGTACGGCGAGGTCGCGGGAACGACCGGCTCGGCGCCGGAACGCGCGCGCTAGCGCCCTCGAAACGGCCCACGGCGCTCTCTATGCTGCGCCGGCCCCGATGCGCTCCGTCGTCTTCTATTTCCAGGTGCACCAGCCGTGGCGCCTGAGGCACTTCACGTTCTTCGACATCGGCGCGGGGCAGGAGTGGTTCGACGACGCCGAGAACGCGCGCATCGTGCGCCGCGTGGCGCAGAAGTGCTACCTGCCGATGAACCGGCAGATGCTCGAGTGCATCAAGGCCTCGGGCAAGCGCTTCCGCATCGCGTACTCGATCTCGGGCGCGGCCCTCGACCAGTTCGAGCGCTGGGTGCCGGAGGTGATCGAGAGCTTCCAGGCGCTGGCGAAGACCGGCTGCGTCGAGTTCCTCGGCGAGACCTCGCACCACTCGCTCTCGGCGCTCGTGTCGCTCGAGGAGTTCGACCGGCAGGTGCTCGCGCAGGCGGCGCGCATCGAGAAGCTCTTCGGCCGCCGCCCGACGACCTTCCGCAACACCGAGCTCGTGATCACCAACGAGATCGCGCGGCGCGCGGAAGAGCTCGGCTTCACCGCGATCCTCGGCGAGGGCGCCGACCAGCTGCTCGGCTGGCGCAGCCCGCACCGCGTGTACCGTCCGGAGGGCTGCGAGCGCATCAAGCTGCTCCTGCGCTCCTACAAGTACTCCGACGACATCGCCTTCCGGTTCTCGAACAAGGAATGGCCCGAGTACCCGCTCTCGCCGGAGCGCTTCGCGGGCTGGCTCGCGGCGCTGGGCACGCGCGAGCGCTTCGTCGGCCTGTTCATGGACTACGAGACGTTCGGCGAGCACCAGTGGGAGGAGACGGGCATCTTCCGCTTCATGCAGAAGCTCCCGGCCGCCTGCCTCGCGACCGGCGCGCTGCAATTCCGCACTCCTTCGGAGATCGCGACCGAGCTCGACCCCGTGGCGCGCCTCGACATCCCGCGCCCGACCAGCTGGGCCGACGCCGAGCGCGACCTGACCGCCTGGCTTGGCAACCCGATGCAGAAAGCCGCGCACGAGGCGCTCTACGGCCTGCTCCCGGCCGTGCGCCGCCTCGCGGAAGCCGGTGACGACGGCCCCTACGCCAAGTGGCAGCGGCTCTCGACTTCCGACCACGTCTACTACATGTGCACGAAGTGGTTCTCCGACGGGGACGTGCACAAGTACTTCAGCCCCTATGCCACCCCCCACGACGCGTTCATCTCGTTCATGAACGTGTTCGACGACCTCTCCCGCGACGTGCGTGCCCGACTGGCCGCGCTCTCAAGCTCCGACGGCGATCGTCCGAGAGAGAGGCGTTCCCAGACCCGACGCAAGCCCACGAGCGGCGAGGCCGGCGATTCCACGCGCGAGCGCAAGCCGCGTGGGAAGCGCAAGCCCCGTCGTGCGAAGGCCGCCGCTCCCAAGTCCTCTGCCAAGAAGCCCCGCAGCGCCAAGCCGAAGGCCCGGCGCCGCACCGCCAAACCGTGACGTTCACTCTCTTCGAAGTCAGCTGGGAAGTCTGCAACAAGGTCGGCGGGATCCACACCGTCATCTCGACCAAGGCCAAGACGCTCGTCGAGCGCTTCGGCGACGACTACGTGGCCATCGGGCCGTGGTTGCTCGGCCGGCGCGAGTCCGGCGACGTGTTCGAGGAGGAGAGCGGCCACGAGGCGTTCGTCGAGAGCTGCCGCGCGCTCGGTGTTCCCGTGCGCGTCGGACGCTGGAAGATCCCGGGCCGTCCGCTGGTGATCCTGGTCGAATTCACGGGGCTGTACGGCAAGAAGAACGACATCCTGTCGGAGCTTTGGTCGGTGCACGGCGTCGACTCGATCACGGGCGGCTGGGACTACGACGAGCCGGTGATCTTCGGCTGGGCCGCCGCGATGGTGATCGAGCGCTGGTGCCAGGAGCGCGTCTCGCGCACCACCGGCTTCGCCGTCGCGCAATTCCACGAGTGGATGACGGGCTCTGGACTGCTCTACCTCAAGCACAAGCTGCCGGCGATCGGCACGGTGTTCACGACGCACGCGACGATCCTCGGGCGCAGCCTGTCGCACGGCGGCACGGAGCCGGCGGAGGGCCTCAAGGGGCGCAAGCCCGAGGACGCGGCGGGCGACGTCGGCGTGCGCTCGAAGCACTCGATGGAGGCGGCTTGCGCGCAGAAGGCCGACGTGTTCACGACGGTGAGCGAGATCACCGCGCGCGAGGCGGAGCTCCTGCTCGGCCGCAAGGCGGAACCGCTGCTCCCCAATGGCATCGACCTGTCGGTGATCGACGAGCTCGCGGGTCCGGTCCTGCGCGACGACGCGCGCGCGCGTGTGCTGCGGCTCGCGTCGCGTTTCCTCGGGCGCGACGTGTCGAACGCGGCGCTGCTCGTGCTCTCGGGGCGCTACGAGTTCCACAACAAGGGCATCGACCTGCTGCTCGAGGCGCTGGCGCAGTGCAACACGCGCTCCGGGCGCGAGATCGTCGCGCTGCTCGCGGTTCCCGCTGGCCAGTCCGGCGTCGCGCAGGCCTTGCGCGAGCGGCTCGAACATCCACAAGCGCCCGCCAGCGGAGCGCTCGGCGTTTCCACGCACAACCTGATCGATCCCGACAACGATCCGATCCAGAAGGCCGCGGTGCGCCTGGGCCTCGCGAACGCCGCGGGCTCGCGCGTCACGCTCGTGCAGGTGCCGATCTACCTGCACGCCAAGGACGGCCTGTTCGACCTGCCCTACGAGGCGGTGCTGCGCACGGCGGACCTCTCGCTGTTCCCCAGTTTCTACGAGCCGTGGGGCTACACGCCCGAAGAGAGCCTCGCGGTCGGCGTGCCGACGGTGACGACCGACCTCGCGGGTTTCGGCCTGTGGGCGCGCGCAGAGAAGCTCGGCCGCAAGGACGGCGTCTGGCTGCTCGATCGCGCGGGCATCGACGACGTGAAGAGCACCGCGACGCTCGCGGGCTGGATCGACGAGTTCGTCGCCGCTGAGCTCGGTCGCAAGGGCGTCGTCGAGACCTGCCGCCGCACCGCGCAACGCACCGCGTGGTCGGACCTCGTCAAGCGCTACTACTCGGCCTTCGATGCAGCGCTCGAAGCCGCGAAGGCGCGCGTCGACGGCCAGCCGATGGCGCGTTTCCGTTCGCGTGTGCCGCTCGCGATCGCTCCGGCGGTCGAAGGCAAGCGCCCGCGCCTGTATCCGTTCGAAGTCTCGGCCACGCTGCCGCGCGAGCTCGCCGGACTCGAGCGCCTGTCGCGCAACGTCTACTGGTGCTGGGACCCGGAAGGCACGTCGCTGTTCGAGGAAATCAGCCAGGTGGGCTGGGACTCGAGCGGCCACAATCCGGTGCTGTTCTTGCGCATGGTGTTCCCCGAGGACCTCGAGGCCCGCGCGCGCGACGCGAAGTACGTCGCGAAGCTCGAGCGTGTCCTCGCGCGCTTCGACCGCTACATGGCGTCGAAGGGCACGCAGACCTGGGGCGCGATCTCCGCCGAGCATCCGGTGGCCTATTTCTGCGCGGAATTCGGCCTGCACGAGTCGCTCAAGGTCTACTCGGGCGGTCTGGGCATCCTCGCCGGCGACCACCTCAAGTCCGCGAGCGACATCGGGCTGCCGCTCGTCGCCGTCGGCCTCTTCTATCACGCGGGTTACCTGCGCCAGAAGCTCTCCGCCGCGGGCGACCAGATGGCGCTGCCGGCCGAGAACGACCCGCGCAATCTCGCGGTCGAGCTCGTGCGCGACTCGAACGGCGCTCCGCTCGAAGTGCAGCTCCAGCTGCCCTCCGCGACGCTCTTCCTGCGCGCGTGGCGCGTGCAGGTCGGCCGTGTCGACCTGTACCTGCTCGACGCCGACTACGACAAGAACCGCGCGGAAGACCGCGTGATCACGCAGCAGCTCTACGGCGGCGACCACGAGCACCGCCTGCGCCAGGAGCTCGTGCTCGGCCGCGGCGGCGTCAAGCTGCTCGGCACGATGGGCGTCGAGCCCAGCGTGTTCCACATCAACGAGGGCCATGCGGCGTTCCTCGTGCTCTCGCGCACGGGCAAGCTGATCCGCGACCACGGGCTCACGTTCGACGAGGCGCGCGAGCTGGTGCGCTCGACGACGGTCTTCACGACCCACACGCCGGTGCCCGCGGGCCACGACCGTTTCGGCGAGGACCTGATGCGCCGCTACTTCTCCGACGTCGAGGGGTGGCTCGGTGTGACGTGGGAGCGTTTCCTCTCGCTCGGACAGGCCGAGGAGGACCGCGCCAACTTCAACATGACCTACCTCGCGATGGGCTTCGCCGGCTTCACCAACGGTGTGAGCAAGCTCCACGGCGAGGTCTCGAAGGACCTGCTGCGCCCCTACTGGCCGCGGCTCCTCAAGAGCGAGGTGCCCGTGCGCTCGGTCACCAACGGCGTGCACCTCTCCAGCTGGATGCATCCCGAGCTGCAGCGCCTGTGCGGCGGCGGCGCGGAGCCGATCCGCGGCGCCGACGTGCGCCAGAAGGCGGCGAAGCTCGACCCGCGCGCCCTGTGGGCCGCCCGCACGGCGCTGCGCGCGCGCTTCCTCGCCCACGCGCGCGCCAGCATCGAGCGCGCCTTCGTCGACCGCCACGACAGCCCCGCGCTGCTCGCCAAGCTGCTCGAGGGCCTCGAACCGGACGCGCTGCTCGTCGGTTTCGCCCGGCGTTTCGCGCCCTACAAGCGCGCGGACCTCGTCCTGCGCGACCTCGAGCGCCTCAAGGCGCTCTTCACCGACCCGCGCCGCCCCGTGCGCATCTTCTTCGCCGGCAAGGCGCACCCGCGCGACACCGAAGGCCAGAAGATCCTGCGCAAGGTGGTCGAGATCACGCGCAGCCCGGACTTCGCCGGCCGCATCTTCTTCCTCGAGGACTACGACATCGAGCTCGCGCGCGCGCTCGTGCAGGGCGTCGACGTGTGGCTCAACAACCCGATCCGCACGCTCGAGGCGAGCGGCACCTCGGGCATGAAGGTCGCCGCCAACGGCGGCCTCAACCTGTCGATCGCCGACGGCTGGTGGATCGAGGGCTACGACGGCACCAACGGCTGGACGATCGGCGAGGACCGCGTCTGGCCCAACCCCGAGCTGCAGGACGAGATCGACAGCCGCAGCGTGGTCGAGCTGCTCCAGCGCGAGCTGGCGCCGCTGTTCTTCGAGCGCGACGCCGACGGCGTTCCGCGGCGCTGGATGGAGCGTGCGCTGCGCAGCCTCGCCACGATCCCGGCGGAGTTCAACACCGACCGCATGGTGTCGGAGTACCGCGACCGCGCCTACGCGCCGATGTCGAAGCTGTACGCCGAGCTCTCGCGCGAGCGCTGCGCCCCGGCGCGCGCGCTCGCGGCCGTG
>JABWBL010000198.1 GCA_013360535.1 Planctomycetaceae bacterium | reverse complement strand
GAGCGCACCACGTCGCCGTAGCGGCCGAGCGCGACGAGGATCTCGCCGGCGGTCTCGAGCACGCTCCAGTCGGGCTGGGCGCCGAGCGCGGCGTCGTTCGTCGCGGCCGCCTTGCGCAGGATCGAGGCGAGGCGCGCGTGCGTGTACTGCAGGTAGGGGCCCGTGTCGCCCTCGAACGAGAGGATCTCGGCCGTGTCGAAGATCACGTCTTTCACGCGCTCGCGCTTCAAGTCATTGAACACCAGCGCGCCGAGACCCACCTCGTCGGCGACCTTGCGCTTGTTCGCGAGCTCCGGATTCTTCGCGTCGATCACCGCGAGCGCGGCTTCGCTGACCTCGTCGAGCAGGTCGTCGAGCACGAGCACCTCGCCACGCTTGCGGCTCGCGATCTTCTTCTTGCCGGGCCCGAGCAGCAGGCCGAAGTCGATGTGCTCGACCCGCGCTTCCCAGTCGCAACCCATGCGCTTGAGCACGCCCTTGAGCTGGCGGAAGTGGAGCTTCTGCTCGCCACCGACGACGTACAGGCAGCGCTCGAACCCGAACTCCTCCCAGCGCGAGAACAGCGCCGCGAGGTCGCGCGTCGCGTAGAGCGTCGTGCCGTTGGTCTGTTGCAGCAGGCAGGGCGTTTCCTTGAGCGACTTGTCGAGCTCGCCGAGCGTCACGACCAGCGCACCTTGCGAAATTTCCGTGATTCCCGCGGCTTTCACGCGCTCCAAGGTCGGTGCCAGCAGCGGCTCGTACCAGCTCTCGCCGCGCACGAGCTCGTGCGAGATCGAGAGCCGCGCATACGTCGCGTTGAAGCCGCGCATCGAGACTTCGGTGACCCAGCGCCACAGCTCGCGCACCTCGCCTTCGCGCCCGCTCTCGAGCTCCTGATAGGCCGCGACCGCCTCCGCGCGGAACGCCTCGTCGTCCTTGAGCGCCGCCTTCGAGCGCTGGTACAGGTCGAGCAGGCCCATCACCGGGTCGCGTTCGAGATCGACCTCGCCCTTCCAGCGCCGCAACGCGACCACGAGGCCGCCGAACTGCGCGCCCCAGTCGCCGATGTGGTTGATGCCGACGACCTTGTAGCCGAGCTTGCGGCACAGCCTCACCAGCGCAGCCCCGAGGATCGTCGAGCGGATGTGCCCGATGTGCATGGGCTTGGCGATGTTCGGCGAGCTGAAGTCGATGACGACCGTCTTGCCCGCGCCTTCGTTCGAGCTGCCGTAGGCCGCGCCGTCGCGCTCGACCAACCCGCAGATCTCGCGCGCGAGCAGCGCCCGCTCGATGCGGAAGTTCACGTACGGACCCGCCGCCGTCGCCGTGATGCCCGGGAGCTTGCCCGAGAGCGCGCTCGCGAGCTCCGCCGCCACCGCCGGCGGCGCCGCCTTGCGCTCCTTCGCCACGAGGAAACAGGGGAAGGCGAGGTCGCCGAGCTTGGGATCGCGCGGCCGCTCGAGCTTGAGCGCGCTCGCCGGCACGCCCGTCGCGCCCGCCAGCGCCGCCAGGATGGGTTCCGAGAAGATCTGCATCGCTATCACCCCACACGATAAGGAACGCGCGCCCCGGTGCCTGAGCAGTTTTTTTGGCCTTCGAGCCTTCGCTCCGGCTCCGCCTTCGCTCCGGCCTCGACGGCCGAAACAAACTGCTCTGGCACCGTACTCCCGCATGTCGCGCCGCGCTGTCGCGCCCGCCGCTCCGCTCGCCCCCTCGTCGCTCCACCCTGCCTGCTCGATTCTCTCCGTTCACCCACGCTCTGAATCCGCGCGCCCCGCCTCGCTCCCGCGCTCGCGGTTCCGCCGCCCGTTTGCGCGCCTGCTCTCTCCACTCCCCCCGTTCGTTATCCTCTCCGCGCCATGCCCGCGCCTCCGCCCGACGCACGCTCGTTCCGCTCCGAAGTCGTCTCCGTCGTGCCCTGCGGCGCCGACGCGGTCCTGCTGACGTTGCGCCCCGAGCTCCGCCTGCCGCCGATCCGCTCGAGCCGCTTCTTCATGCTGCGCCGCGAGGACGCGCTCTCCCCCGCGATCCCGCGCCCCTTCTCGATCTACCGCCAGAACGGCGACACGATCGAGTTCCTCGTCAAGGTCATGGGCCGCGGCACGAGCGCCCTCGCGCAGTCCACTCCCGGCACCAAGCTCCGCACGCTCGGTCCCCTCGGCAACGGCTGGCCGACCCTCTCCGGCGGCGGCGCCCCGTGGGTCATGCTCGGCGGCGGCGTCGGCTCCGCCCCGTTCTTCATGGCGATCGAGCAAGCCCTCGCCGGCATGGACGGCGCGCCGCCCACCCAGCGCTCCGACCTCACGTTCCTGTTCGGCGCCGCCCACAAGGGTTTCCTCTACGACGTCGACGCCTTCGAGCGCCTCGGCATCCGCGTCCGCACCGCCACCATCGACGGCAGCCACGGCTTCCAAGGCAACGTCCTCCAGCTCCTCGAATCCCTGCAGCGCTCCAACGAGCTCCCCGAGCGCGTCCGCCTCCTCGCCTGCGGCCCCGAACGCATGCTCGAAGCCGTCGCCCGCTTCGCCGACGAGCGCCACCTCGACTGCTGGCTCTCCCTCGAAACCCTGATGGGCTGCGGCGTCGGCATCTGCAACGGCTGCCCGATCCCGACGAACCCCTCCGGCCCCCGCGGCTCCTGGGGCAACGTCAAATGCTGCGTCGAAGGCCCGGTGTTCAAGTCCACCGAGATCCTGCTCGGCGCGCTGCACTGAGCCGCGGCTCGCGACGAGAACGGGAACGGAACGGGCTCCAACGCGCGGGGACGATCGAACTCCGTCCTGCGACTGGAACGGGTACACTCGTGGACGGCCATCAACGCCGCCTGCGCGGCGAGTTGCGAGAAGTGAAGCCTAGATCCAACAGGTTCAACCGAAAGCGACGGATGCTCTCCTTGGAGCAAGCCGTGGCCATGCGTCGGGAGCTGCACGAGCTCGTCGGGCGTGTTCGATATGGGGGAAACCCCGAGCACAAGCGAAACCCCGGCGATTTCGGATTGTCGCCGCCGGCAGGGCCTCGTCCTGGGAAGTCTCTTTGCGATGTCGCGGGCGTTTTCACCCGCGCGGAAGCGTTGAGTCTGCTGCGGCGAGGGCTTGAGCTTGGCATGGTGTCCGACAGGTTCGAGGGTGACTGGCCGTTCAACGTGTGGGCCGTCACGGCGAATGGGATCCCACTCGAGGCAGAGTGGGAGGCTGAGGGGGCCTACCACGGCTACCCCATGCCCGAACAAGACCCGTTCCGAAGCGTCGTCATCGAAAGATGGAGCGCGCTCACGTGAGTGACCTCACGTTCGCAATCGAAGACTGGGTAGCCCACGGCGAGGGCGCACACGAAGACGTTGCCACGCGAGGTTTCCTCCGCGTCGATGTTGGTGCTGCGTGCCTGACCAGGAATGACAGCAGTTGGTCTCAGTCGACGTCGGACCGTGTGCTTGTCTCCATGTATCCGGCCGCGCTCTGGCTCGCCGCCAACTGGTGGAGACTCTGCTGGGAGCCGCGCCGGGGGGAGTTCCAGCAAGTCTACGAGTGGAACGCCTCGCACGAACTTGCGGCGGCCGGTCACGGATACCTGTGGCCGAACCTCCGTTTTGTCGCGGATGGCGAATCGGTCAGTGTCATCGCGTCGCCGACAGATCCCGCGTCAAACCAGCCCGTCCGCTACCTCGCGGACGTGGACGTGGACGTGCCGCGTCCGTTGTTCGAACGCGCGTCCAGCGACTTCATCGAGAAGGTCATCGCTCGACTCAACGACCTCAGGTTGGCCCAGACTGAACTCGAGAAACTCTGGGCCGATGTCTGTGCCGAGCGAGCGAGCCCGGACGACGCGCGAGCCCGACGACTCGAAGCGCTGCTTGGATGCGACCCTGATGAAGGCGATGCCAACGCGATTGGCGCGTTGCTTTCACTGCAGAGCGAGGCGGGGACTTCGGCCACGGATGAGTTGGCGACCGTGCTCTCCGGCGCGGACGTGGTTTCCGTGTTGCAACGCCTGAAGGACGCCAGCCGCAACGGGATCGCGAACATCGCGCAGCTTGACGAGGCATTCGAGCGTGAGCTCGCCGCATGTCGAGCGGGTGGGCAGTCCAGCAGCGTTCCCTGGGAACGAGGCATGGCGGCGGCACGTGTGCTGCGCTCAAGCCGCGGGGTCGGGCCCGATGCTTTGACCGACGTCGACCTGCTCGGCCTGCTCGGCCTTGATCAGCGTGTCCTCCAATCCGATCCTCAACTCGATTGGTTGCCTTTGGGATTGGCGGTGCGTGATCAAACGCAGCTTCGCGTGTTGCTCCGCTCCCGCAACAAGCGCTCGAGACGGTTCGATCTGGCACGGCTCGTTGGTGACTTGGCATTGGCTCCCCAGGCCGATCGTTGGCACCCGGTGACGGGTCTCAAGACCTCGCGGCAGAAGGCGCAGCGGGCCTTCGCTGCCGAGCTGCTTTGCCCTGTCGACGGACTGAGTCGCTATCTGGGCGGAGACCGCTCCGAGGACGCGCTCGACGCGGCCGCAGAGCATTTCGATGTCTCGACGCGGATTGTTCAGCACCAAGTGGAGAACCACCTAGATTGGTGACAGGCGGCGAGCCGGCTTTTTCGCTCGCTCAGTCCCGCCCGCGCAGCTTCCACTCCCTCCAGAGGTCGGCGTAGGAGCGGAGGCCGTCGCGCCAGCCGGAGCGCCAGGAGGCGACGAGGGGGGCGGACTTGAGTTGCTTGTCGTCGAGGGCGAGGTCCTTGGCGCGAAGGGTCCATTCTTCGATGCGGGGGGCGAGCTCGGGCGGGTAGCCCTCGACGAGGAAGGCCTTGGGGAGCGCGGCGACGATCGTGGCGTGGATCTCGCGCGGAGGCTTGTCGGAGTACCACGCCTCGAAGATCTCGCCGGCGGGCTTGGACTGCGCGGCGAGCAGCTTGTCGTAACCGAGCTCGCTGAAGAACGCCTCGACGCTCGGTGCGCCGCGCAGGTCCTCGCGCAGTGGAATCAGATGACCGAGCCACGGCGCTTCGGCGCCGAGGGCGAGGGCGCCCTTTTTCGGCAGGAGCTTGCGCAGCGCGGCGACGTGCTTGCGGGCGTGCTCGTCGACGTCGTCGGCGAGCGCCTTGGCCTTGAGCGCGAGCGAAGAGGGGAGTTGCGCGAAACCACGCTTGTTTTTCGGCTGAAAACGCGCGAGCACGTCGAGCGCGCCCGCGAAGTCGACGACGGTCGTCCACTGGTACTCGTCGGCAGGTTTCGGCTCGAGCAGTCGCCGCGCGCACTCGAGCGCCCGCGCCGGATCGTCGGTCGTCATGCCCTCGCACCAGTCGAGGCACTCGGTCGCGCGCACGGCGTTGGGCCAGTGGTTGTAGTTCTCGAGCCTGCGCAGATGGAGCAGCTCGAAGCCCTCCTTGTCGTAGGCATCACGCGAGCCAACGCTCTGCCCATACGGCACGACGGGATCGGCGGTGCCGTGCATGAAAGCGATCGCGACCTTGCGCACCGGCGCGCCGGTCTTGCTCCAGTTCCACGCGCCCGACGCGTGCGCGACGACACCGCTGACGAGCTCGGGATGCTCGCCCGCGAAGTACACGACGAAGAAGCCGCCTTGGCTGTGGCCGTAGAGGAACAGCTTGTCGACCACGAACAACTCGCGCAGCTCGCCGAGGAACTTCGCGAAGGCCGTCGCGTTCGCCTCGTCGCCGAGGAAGAGCCGCGTCTCGCCGTTCGGCGCGGGTCCATCGACCGACACGACGATGTCCTGCGCCCGAAAGATGCCGGGCTTGTTGTTCCAGTGCCCCCAGCGGTAATCGAGCCCCGTGCCGTGGCAAATCACCGTCAGGTTGCGCGCCTTCTTCCCGTCGTACCCCTCCGGCACGACCCACGTGAAGCGCAGGCCTTCGCTCGAGCGATGCTCGTACACCACGAGCGGCTTCGCGTCCGCGGCGGGCTTCTTCGACTCGATCTCCTCCGACGCGAACGCGAGCGGCGCGAGCAGAAAGGCGAGCACGGCGACGAGACTTGCGAGGCGCATGACGAGCTCCTTCAAGCGAGGAACTCCCACGCTACGTCCGCGCCGCCGCGGCAACGTCACGCGCTTGTCACTTCGACTTGTCGAGCTCGCGGCGCAGCTTGTCGACGGCCTCCGCGAGGCCGGGTGTCCACAGGGCCTGCGGGTCGCGCTTCAGCGCTTCCTCGAGCAGCGGCAGCGCGTCCTTGGGGCTCGATTGCAGCGTGAGCACGCCGGCGTTGTAGAAGGCTTCGACGAGTTGTTGCGGGCGCAGCGGGTCGTCGGAGGGTTCCTGCAGCCAGCGCGCGGCGTCGGAGAAGGAGCGCAGGGCCTCGCCTTGGCGACCGAGCTGGAGCAGGGCCTTGCCACGCATGAGGTGCGCGGAGCCGTTGGAGCCTTCGAGCTTGAGCGCGGACTCGAAGAACTCGAGCGCGACTTGCGGGCGAGCCTCGCGCGCGGCCATGACGCCGAGTTGCAGCAGCGGTGCGGCGTTGTCGGGCGCGAGTGCGC
>JABWBL010000197.1 GCA_013360535.1 Planctomycetaceae bacterium | reverse complement strand
AAGCGGTCTCGGCGTTGTCATCGCCACCGGGCTCGCGCGCGCCACGACGGCGACCACGGCCTCCGCGGCGACGACGCCGACGGCGTTCGCCAGCTTCGGCCTCGGCGGGAGTCGGGTTGTCCGCGTCGGCGGGAGACGACGGCTCTTCAGCGTCCGCGGGCGTGTCACGCTCGGGATCGCTGGGCGTCGAGAAATCTTGAGAAAGGTGCTGCGGAGTATCCGACTCCGCGCCGGCTCCGAAGGTCGGAGTGCGCTCGTCCCCGAAGGGGCGTTGTTCAGTCATGAGAAAAAGCTCGGCCGCCCGGGTGGTGGCCCGCTGGGGATTCCAAGTGCGCGCGCTCAGAGGTGGCGGGCCGCGCCGAAGCGCTGCGGGCCGACGATCGAGTCGAGGGCGCCTGGGATCGGTGAAAGCCGCAGGACACCCACTCGCAGTCGAGCCAAGCCGGGGAAGCCAGCGAGCGCGAGGCCCGGCAGGTTCCACGCAGCGCGCGGAGGGGCGTCCCGGCCCACGGGGACCCGGACGAAGTTGTTCGATTGGGAGGGAAAGATCCGTGCGGCGCAGCGAAGCTCGTCCGGCGCGTCGCGGGCCGGTCTCGCAGGAACGAACGGAGTCGATCGAGGAGGCGGGCCCGGGCGACCGGGCGGGCCCAGTTGGGCCGCGGGGCCGTCGGCTACCTGCCGACAGCGGGGACATGCTCCCCTATCGTCCCCCGCGATTGGAAGCCAAAGCTGGAATTTTGCTCGGAAGCCACGAAAGCGGCGGGCCGTCCCTGTTTCGGGGACGGCCCGCCGCGCAGCTGCCGGAAGGTCTGCCGAGGGGCTAGTCCTTCGACTTCCCCTTCTTGTTGGCCTCGTCGAAGGCCGCGCGGGTCTCGGGCGTCATCAGGGTCTCGAACTGGTCCTTGAGGGCCGTGCGGCGGCGCAGGAGCTCGCCCTGGACGATCTTTTCGGTGTCGGCCGAGCTGTGGACGACCGTCGGCGTCAGGAACACGAGCAGGCTGCGGCGCTGGCGCTCGCGGCTCTCGTGCTTGAAGAGCTCGCCGATCAGCGGGATCGACGACAGGTACGGCACGCGCGACTTGGTCTGGACGTCCTGGTCGGTCGTCAGGCCGCCGATCATCGCCGTCTGGCCGCTCTCGAGAAGCATGTGCGTGACGATCGTCGACGAGCGCGTGCGCGGCAGGGCGATCGAGCCCTCCTGACCGCCGGCGCCGATCGTGAACACGTCGAAGCCCGCGGGCGCGAGCGCCGACTGACCGGTGCCGGAGAGGCTGGTTTCCTTCGGGATCACTTCCATCGTCAACGTGTTCGTGCCGGGCACGACGTGCGGGACGATCAGGAGCTGGAAGCCGGTGTCGACGGGCGAGCTCTGCGCTTCGGTCAGCGCGAGCGACAGGCCGCCGGCCTGGCCCTGCTCGGTCTTGGCCTCGGCGTAGCGGATCGTCTCGCCGACGAAGATCGTCGCCTCGATGCCGTCGAGCGCGATGATCTTGGGCGCCTGGATGACCTCGCTGTTGGTGTCGCGCTGCAGCATGCGCAGCGTCGCGTTCACGCCGGTGAACGAGAGCACGCCGAAGACCGTGTCGGGCACCGTCAGGTTGCCGAGCGCGACGTTGGGGTCGATCACCGGGCCCTGGTGGCCGAGCTGGCTGACCGAGACGATGTCCTCCCAGTCGCCGCCGTTGATGCCGAAGGGCAGCGTGGTCGGGATCTGGCCGCCGCCGACGACGACCGTCGGACCCGCGTCGCCGTAGTCGACGCCGAGGCTCAGGAGGTCGTTGTTGACGGTCGAGACGAATTTGACGTCGACGAAGACCTGCGCGGGCTCGACGTCGAGGCGGTCGATCATCTCCTTGAGTTCCTCGTGCACCTGCGCGGTGTCGCGCACGACGACCACGTTGAGCGACTCGACGTAGTCGAGGTCGCCGCCCGAGGAGAGCGCCTTGCGGAACGCCTCGAGCACGGTGAACGTGCGCGCGATGTCCTGCTGGCCGCCCTGGCGCTGCTGCTGCAGCGGCATCAGGAACTCGCTCTTGATCTGCGGGCGGAAGCGGCTCTGCGGGCGGATGTAGCGCAGCTGGTAGCTGCGCGTGGTCATCTGCGCCTGCAGCGTGACGGGGTCGACGACGCGCAGGATGCCGCGGTTCTCCTCGATCACGGTGAAGCCCAGCGTCTTGACGGCGACATCGAGCGCGTCGCGCCACGGCACGTTGGTGAGCCGCAGCGAGAGCAGGCCCTTGACCTCGGGCGCGACGACGATGTTCGCGTTGCCGAACTTGCCGATCAGGTCGATCACCGCGGTGATGTCCGTCGGCTGGGTGGTCTCGTAGGTCACGCGCGCGGGGCGCTCGACCACGAGGATGCCGCCCGTGCGTTCGGTCACGACGCAGCCGACGCTCTCGGCGACGACGTCGAGCGCGTCGCGCCACGGGACGTCCGTGAGCTGCACGCTGACCTGGTCGTACTCTCCGGGGAGCAGGACGAGGTTGACCCCCGCCTGCTCGCGCAGGTAGTCGACGACTTCAGACAGCGCTCGGTCCTGGACGCGCAGGTTGATGCGCGCTTCCTTGCCGATGGTCTGGGAGATGGCGGGCGCGCAGAGCGCGAGAGTGGCTGCGAGGGCCACGACTTTGCTGGTGATCACCGTAACGACTCCGTGTAGTGCCGGGGCAACTCCTCGCCCCGGGCGTGCGGGTATCGGCGCCTAGAAGCGCCGGACTAGAACGAGACCGCGGAAGACGAACTCGATTTCCCCGGATCGAATCCCCCCGATGACGAGGTCCTTGCTGACGAGGTCGCCCTCGCCGAGCGCGCGACCGTTGATGAGCGCGATGGGCTTGATGCCCTCGGAGATGGCGACGCCGCCGATCTTGAGCTCGATCGCCTGGAAGTCGATCAGCACGCGCGCGTCTCCGGCGGCCTGACGGATCGACTCGGCGAGGCCCTTGCGCACGGGATCGTGCTGCACGAGCGGGAGCTGCTGCTCGATGGTCGCGAACGACTCGAGCGCCAGCTTGGGCTTGCCCGAATCGATGTAGCCCTGCATGTCCGCGAGCAGCGAGCGCAGGATCTCGGTCGGCGGACCGACCGGGCCGTCGACGGAGAGCAGCTCGCGCCGCACGGCCGCCATCGGCTCGATCGCCTCGCGCAGGAGGCGCGCCTGCGCCACCTGGTAGGTGATCACGTTCTCGGACGAGAGCTTGCGCACGTCGGCCTCGATCTCTCCCAGCCGCACGTCGAGCTCGGCGCGCAGCCGCACGCGCTCGACGTAGGCCACGCCGGGGCGGTTGGCCTCTTCCCACAGGCGCGTGATCTCGTCGGCCTTCTCGACGATCGCGTCGACGCGCTCGGTCTGTTCGGCGACGGGCATCGCGAGCGTGCCGCTCTCGTCGACGGGCACGCGCGGGTCGACCCACGGGTCGCGCCGGCCGCGCTGGCCGCGGTAGCTGTAGTGCTCGACCGCCACCGCGTCGCGGTGCTTGGAGATCTCGCCGAGCAGGAGCTCGCGCTTGCGCGCGTAGCCCTCGATCTTGGTCGGCTCCGGTCCGCCCTGCGGCTGGTACACGAAGGTCTCGAGCTCGAGCTTCACGCGGTGCGCCGCGCGCCCCTGGGTCTGGATCGCCTTCTCGCCGCTCGCCGTCCAGTTGATGGTCGGGATGCGCAGGAAGCGCGTGTGCCCCTCGACGCGGTCGAGGAACGCGAGCACCTGGAAGGCGTCGCCCTCGAGCGTCAGCTCGTAGGTCACCTTCTCGAAGGTCTCGGGATCCTTCTTGCGCGCCGCGGCCGACTCCTTGCGCTTGATCGAGGTGATGCGCACCTCGGTCGACTCGCAGAAGCCCTGCAGGTCGCGGTGCAGGTTGTAGAGGTCCTTGTCGTCGGGCAGGATCTCCTTGATCGCCGCCTCGGTCTCGCGCAGGACGATCACGTCCTTCTCGAGCGCCGGCGTGCCGGTCAGGAGCTTGCGGCCGCTGTCGAGCTGCGTGCGCAGCGTGGCGACCTCGTTGCGGGCTTCCTCGATGCCGGTGTACTCCGACCAGATCAGCCAGCCCAGTCCACCGACGAGGGCGAGCGCACCGGCGCCGACCCCGTACATCACGCGCTTGTCGAGCTTCATTCCTTCGTCTCCTCAGGGGCGGGAGCGGCCTTCGCGGGCTTCTTGGCCGGGGCCGGCTTGACGGGCTCGCGCGACTTGAGCTGCAGCGCGAGCGGGAAGTTCCACACGATCGACGGCTGGAGCTCGGGGTCTTCCTTGCTCTGCGTGCCTTCCGGCGGCGAGGGCGGCAGGAAGTCCTCGAGGAAGCTCGACTTCTCGAGGTCCTCGAGGAAGTTGGCGACCTGGTCGAACTCCGGAGCGCCGGAGTGGCCGGCGGCCTTGAACGCGCCCGGCGACTTCGCGCGCGGGTCGGCGGTCTGCGTCACGGTCAGGTCGTCGAACCACACGAAGTGGCGCTTGCCGTCGCCACCGGCGTTGACGACCGAGACGAGCTCGTCGATCTTGCGGGTCCACAGCACGCGCGTCTTGGTGATGCGGGCGAGCGCTTCCTCGCGGCCGCCGAAGCGCCGCTTCTCGCCCTCGAGCGCCTTGTAGTACGTCACCTGCCGGTTGACGCCCTCGAGCTCGGTCTTGACGACCGCGGCCTCGCTCTCGACCTCGTTGCGCACGCCGAAGGCGAGCCAGCCGTACCACGCCACGAGCAGCGAGTTGACGGCGACGAAACCGGCGACGGCCGCGAGCACCTTGACGGGCGTGCGGGCCTTCTTGCGGTACTGTTCGGGGAGAAGGTTGATCCGGATCATGCTGCACGCACCCGCGAAGCGAGGCCCAGGGCGACCACGAGCGACGGAGCCCACAACTCGAGCTCCTCGACATCGACGCGATCGGAAGCGATGCGCAGGCCCTCGAGCGGGTTCCAGGTGCGCGCGGCGCGACCGGTGACCTGCTCGACGTAGGCGACGACACCTGGCGCGAGCGCGCCACCGCCGGAGAGCAGCACCTCGTCGACCCGCAGGCCCTCGTGGTTCTCGACGTAGTCGAGCGAGAGCGAGATCTCGTTGGTCAGGTCCTCGAGCACGGGCTGGATCGCCCGCGACACGTCGGCTTCCTTGTCGTCGGCCGAGCGCTTGATCGATTCGGCCTCGAAGGCCTCGAGGCCGAGCTTGCGCGCGACGGCCTGCGTCATGTCGTGACCGCCGATGCCGACCTCGCGGCTGAAGCAGGTCTCGCCGCCGACGAGCACGTTGATCGCGGTGCGCGTGGCGCCGATGTCGACGAGCGCGATGGCGCGCTCCTCGCGCTTGCCCTCGGTCGCCTCGGGCGCGTCGTCCTCGGGCACGCCGCACAGCTCCCACGCGTTGGCCAGCGCGAAGGCGTCGACGTCGATCGCGATCGGCGTCAGGTTGTTCGCCTGCGCGAGCTTGACCTGCTCCTCGATCGCCTGCTGCTTGCAGGCGACGAGCAGCACCGGCATGGTCTCGTCCTTGCCCGGCATCGGCTCACCCGCCTTGGTCGCGCGCAGCTTGAGCGGCTGGCAGTCCATCACGCACTCGGCGAGCTCGAACGGCACGTAGCGGTCGGCCTCGACGCGGATCGCCTGCTTGAGCTCGGCCTCGCTCATCTTCGGCATCTGCACGTAGCGCACGACGACCGACTGGCCGGCGACCGAGGTGACGACCTGCTTCGCGCGGAACTTGCCGCGGCGCAGCACTTCCGCCACCGCCTCGTTGCGGTCGGCGCCGGGAGGGATCTCGACTCGGGCGAAACCGGTGACGACCGGCTCGGGCCCCTCGAGCGTGATCTCGACGGCCTTGATGACCTGGCTGCCCAGATCAAGGCCCACGACGCTCTTGGCTCTTCGCAACACTTCTGCCTCGCCTGTTGGGGTGCAACGGACGGACCGGAACGGTCCAGCCCCGGGGGCAGAGTGCCCGCCGGGATCTGGGCAGATGTCGGAGGCGGAAGGTCGGAAGGTTTAGTCGAGCTCGCTGAAACCCGCGGCGAACAGCTGGGTCAGGGCCGCGAGCAGGGCCTCCGCGCCCTCTCCCTCGGCCTCCAGTTCCAGTTCCGAGCCATGCGCGGCGCCGAGCGTCATCAGCGAGAGGATGCTGCGGCCGTCGGCCTGGCGGCCCTCGCAGCGGACCACGAGGCGCGCCGCGTGCGCCAGCGCCGTGGTCACGACCGCATGGCACGGCCGGGCATGGAGCCCGCGCGAGTTGACGAGCCGGACGCGAGCGCGATGGACCTGGGTCACGTGGAAGTTCTTTCGCGGCCTAGGCGGCGGACATTTCCTTGAGCAGCTCGACCAGCTCGGTGCGCGTGCGCGCCTGCAGCGCGAAGCTGCGGAAGTCGCTCGAGCGCGCGAGGCGCGCGATCCAGCGCATCAGCTCGAGGTGCTGCTCGGGGTCGTGCTGCGCGCCCGGACGGTCGGGCCGCAGCACCGTGAACACGAGCTGCACCGGCTCGCCATCGACCGCG
>JABWBL010000196.1 GCA_013360535.1 Planctomycetaceae bacterium | reverse complement strand
GTCTCGTGCGCCGCGCGCAAGGACGGTGGAGCATGAGCGCGCGCGACCAACACGGTCCGGGCGCGCCCTGGGGCGAGGCGGAACCGGGTGCTCGCACGAATGCCGACTTCAAGGTCGTTGGCAAGCCGCGCCCGAAGGTCGACGGCATCGCGAAGGCCACCGGCGCCGCGGTGTACACCGACGACCTGACGTTCCCCGGGATCCTGCACGCCAAGACGCTGCGCAGCCCGCACGCGCACGCGCGCATCGTGCGCATCGACACGTCGAAGGCGCGCGCGCTCAAGGGCGTGCATGCGGTGCTCACCGGCGACTCGATGCCGATCAAGTACGGCGTGATCCCGTGGACGCCTGACGAGAACGCACTCGCGGTCGACAAGGTGCGGTTCATCGGCGATCCGGTCGCGGCGGTCGCGGCGGTCGACGAGGACACGGCCAACGCGGCGCTCAAGCTGATCGAGGTCGAGTACGAGCTCCTGCACGCCTTCCTCGATCCGTTCGAGTCGTTGCAGCGTGGCGAGCCGCAGATCCACGAGGACAAGAAGAGCGGCAACATCTCGAAGAGCGTGCAGCTCGAGTTCGGCAAGGTCGAGGACGCGCTCGCGGGCGCAGAAGTCGTCGTCGAGGACGACTACTTCTTCCACGGCTCGACGCACGCGCCGATCGAGCCGCACTGCGCGGTCGCGACGTATTCCGCTGACGGTGTGCTCACGCTGTGGTCGGCGACGCAGATCACGCACTACGTCCATCGTGCGCTCGCGCGCGTGCTCGAGCTGCCGGCGCACCGCATTCGCGTGATCCAGCCGTGCCTCGGTGGCGCCTTCGGCGGCAAGTCGGACCCGTTCAGCCTCGAGTTCTGCGTTTCGAAGCTCGCGATGGTCACCGGACGGCCGGTGAAGATGCTGTGGACGCGCGAGGAAGTGTTCTACGCGCACCGCGGCCGCCACCCGATGCACCTGCACTATCGCAGCGGCGTGACGAAGGACGGCAAGCTCGTCGGCGTCGACGCGAAGATCCTGATCGACGGCGGTTCGTACAGCTCGTTCGGCCTCGTCACGACCTACTACTCGGGCCAGCTGCTCACCGGGCCGTACCACTTCCCCACGTACCGCTTCGACTCGACGCGCGTCTTCACGAACAAGCCGCCTTGCGGTCCCAAGCGTGGCCACGGCTCGGTGCAGCCGCGCTTCGCCTTCGAGGTGCAGCTCGACCAGCTCGCGGAGAAGCTCGGCCTCGATCCGATCGAGATCCGCCGACGCAACTTCCAAGGCGACTTCACGCGCACCGTCAACGGCCAGCGCGTGACGTCCAACGGCTTCCTGCAGTGCCTCGACGAGGTCGAGAGCGCGAGCGGCTGGAAGCAGCGGCGCGGCAAGCTCGGTTTCGGCAGGGGCCTCGGCGTCGCGGGCTCGATGTACATCTCGGGCACGAACTATCCCGTCTACCCCAACGACATGCCGCAGGCCGGCGTGCAGCTCAAGGTCGACCGTTCGGGACTCGTCACGGTGTTCACCGGCGGCAACGACATCGGCCAGGGCTCGAACTCGATGTGCGCCTACATCGTCGCGGAGGAGCTCGGCCTTCCCGTCGAGCGCGTGCGCGTCGTCGCCGCCGACACGGACCTGTGCCCGGTCGACCTCGGCGCGTACTCGAGCCGCGTCACGTTCATGGTCGGCAACGCGACCATCGACGCGGCGCGCAAGCTGCGCGAGAAGATCGTCGCGGCGGTCGCGGAGAAGTGGGAGTGCGCACCGGCGCGCGTGCGGCTGATCGAGGGGCTCGCGATCGACCTCGAGGACACCGCGCGCTCGATGACCTCGGTCGAGGCATTCCAGCTCGCCGAGACGAAGTTCGACACGCTCGGCAGCACCGGTTCCTACAACACGCCCAAGCTCGGCGGCGACTACCGCGGCGGCACGATCGGCGCGTCGCCGGCGTACTCGTTCACAGCGCACGTCGTCGACGCGTCGGTCGATGTCGAGACCGGCCGCATCACGGTGCACGACGTGTGGGTCGCGCACGACTGCGGGCGCGCGCTCAACCCGATGATCGTCGCGGGCCAGATGGAAGGTTCGGCCTACATGGGGCTCGCGGAGGCGCTCTTCGAGGAGCACGACGTCAACCGTTTTGGCCTGCACCGCGGGCCGTCGCTGCTCGACTACCGCTTGCCGACCAGCGTCGACACGCCGGACTTCCACGCGCGCATCGTCGAGTCGATCGACCCCGAGGGGCCCTACGGCGCGAAGGAAGCGGGCGAAGGTCCGCTGCACCCGTCGCTGCCCGCGCTCTCGAACGCGGTGTACGACGCGGTCGGGATTCGCCTCAAGCACCTGCCGTTCACGCCCGCCAAGGTCCTCGCCGCGCTGCGCGAGAAACGTGCCGCCGCGGGCGTGCCGCAAGGAGTGCGCTGACCATGCTGCGAATGCCGCAGTTCGAGCTGGTCCAGCCCAGCACCGTCGACGAGGCCGTGCGCGCGCTCGCCGAATGCCCCGGGGCGCTCGTCGTCGCCGGTGGCACCGACCTCGTGCCCAACCTGAAGCACGAGCTGTTCACGCCGCCGCGTGTGGTGTCGCTCGCCGCGATCGCGGAACTGCGCGGAATCCGGCGCGAAAGCGACGGTTCGCTCAGCCTCGGCGCGATGACGCCGCTCGCGGAGGTGGCCGAGAGCGAGCTTGTCCGCTCGCAGGCGCCGGCGCTCGCGCAGGCCTGTTCGCTGATCGCGGGACCGCAGTTGCGTTCGATGGGAACGCTCGGCGGCAACGTGATGCTCGACACGCGCTGCCAGTGGTACAACCAGACCTACTTCTGGCGGCAGGCCCTGGGCTTCTGCATGAAGAAGGACGGCGCCGTGTGCCATGTCGTCAAGGGCGGCAAGAACTGCGTCGCGGCGGCGTCGAACGACAGCGCGCCGGCGCTGATGACGCTCGGAGCCTCGCTCGACGTCGCGGCCGCGAGCGGAAGGCGCGCGCTCGCGATCGACGACTTCTGGGTCGCCGACGGCATCTACAACAAGCAAGTCGCGCGCGATGAGCTCGTGACCAGGATCCGCGTCCCGGCGACGGGCGCGGGCCATCGCGGCGCCTACGGCAAGCTGCGCGACCGCGGCAGCATCGACTTCCCGCTGCTTGGAGTCGCAGTGCGGCTCGAGCTCGACGCGCAGGGCGCCGTCGCGCAGGCCGACGTCGTCGTCACGGCCCTCGCGGCACAGCCCAAGCGCATCACGAAGGTCGCGGAGGCGCTCGCAGGCACGAAACCCGGCACGGCGGCCTTCGACGCGGCCGTGGAAGCGGTCGGGGCGCTCGCGCACAAGCAGTGCAAGCCCCTGCCGAACATTCCGGGCGACGCCGACTACCGCCGCGAGATGGTGCCCGTCTACGTGCGCCGCACCCTTCAGGCCGCCGCACGCCGTGAAGGCCCCGTCCACCACGTCTAGCGCGCAAGAGTTCCGTCGGAGAGCGCGTCCGCGGCCGCTGTGGGGTCGCGGAGTTGGGCGCGATGCGGCACACTCATGCCTCCATTCCTCCGAGGAACTACCCATGCGCCTTTCGACCCTCATCGCGCTCTCGACGCTCGCGGCTCCCGCGCTCGCGCAGAGCTTCAACTACCCCAACTTCAACTCGACCACGGGCCTCGTCATGAACGCGAACGCCGCCGCGGTCGGCGGGATCCTGCGCGTCACGCCCGCGGCCGGCAACCAGCGCGGCTCGGTCTGGTACTCGCAGCCGCTGCAGGTCGCCAACGGCTTCCACATGGAGATGACGTTCCAGTTCACGTCGCAGTCGGCGAGCGGTGCCGACGGCCTCGCGATCCTGTTCCAGAACGACCCGCGTGGCACGGCCGCGCTCGGCAGCGCGACGGCCGGCAGCTGCATCGGGTACGCCGACAACCCGGCCCAGCCCGCCGGCGTCGGCATCACCAACTCGCTCGCGCTCGAGATCGACACCTACGACGCCGGCACGCCGTTCTTCGACGTCACGGGCAACGACTTCTCGTGGCACTCCAACGGCACGCTCGCCAACGATGCGCGCGAGAGCTTCTCGATCGGCTGGGCGACGCCGCCGGTCGACTTCACCAACGGACTCGTGCACTCGATCGCGATCGACTACGTGCCCGGCACGCTCTCGGTCACCTACGACGGCAACCCGCTGTTCAACACCGCCTTCCGCTTCAGCACGGGCGGCGTGTGGCCCAACGGGACCTCCTCGGGCGGGCTCAACCTCATCAACGGCACGTCGCTCTACGTCGGCGTCACGTCGGCCACCGGCGGCGCCTGGGAGAACAACGACGTGCTCTCGTGGAGCTTCTCCTCCGGCGGCGTCGCCCCGACCACCTACTGCACCGCCGGCACCTCCACCGCCGGCTGCACCGCGCTGATGAGCGCCGCCGCCAACCCGAGCGCCTCGCTCTCGACGCCCTGCATCGTCAACGTCTCCGGCGTCGAGGGCCAGAAGTTCGGCGTGATCTTCTACGGCCTCGACCAGCTGATCCAGCCGTGGGCCACGACGAGCACTAGCTTCCTGTGCGTCAAGCTCCCCACCCAACGCTCGCTCGCCCAGTTCTCCAACGGCACCATCGGCTCCTGCGACGGCTCCTTCACGCTCGACTGGACCAACTTCCAGGCCACCACCCCCGGCTCCCTCGGCCAGCCCTGGCTCGCCGGCGAAACCGCGCACCTGCAGGCGTGGTACCGCGACCCGCCGGCCGCGAAGTCGACCAACCTCTCCAACGCGCTGACGCTGACGTACCTGCCGTAGGACGTTCCGTCGACGCGCGCGAGCGAACATCCCCGGGCAGTCCGACGGGCTGCCCGGGTTCGTCTCGGGCGAGCACCGCCGGGCCGGTCAGGGGAGTTCGATCGCGCGCCGCTCACCGGGCGCGAGGTCGAGCTCGATGGTCGCCGCCGCTGCGGAATTCGCGGGTCCGTGGCGCAGCCACACGTGCCCCGCGGGAATCCAGACGTCCTCGAAGGTCGAGTCCTCGCGCAGCTCGAAGGACGAGTTCCACTGCAGGCCGTTCGCGAGCCGTCCGTCGCAGCCCCAGCCGCGCTTGCCCGCGAGCGAGCGGCCGCTCAGCCGCGCGAACTGGAGCTCGCCGCGCCAGCGCAACTCGGGGCCCTCCGGACGGATGGATCCTCGGAGCACGAGCCGGCCCCAGCGCGGGTCGAGGCTCGCGAACGTCATGCGCCACGGCCCTGCACCAGAGTACCGGAGCGAGAATCGCCCGTCGGCATCGAGCCAGCCGTCCTCGTTGAGCTCGTAGTCGCGCTTCACGCTCTCGTCGTCCAGACGCACGCTCCACGCCCCCTTGGGATCCGCCGCGACGACGAACTCGCCGTGCAGCGTCCAGCGCGGCCCGTGCGGCGCGTCGAGCTCGAGCCAGGTCGTCTCGCCCTCGCGGATTCGAACGGGGAACTCCGGTGGACTCTCGGACTCGCGCGTCGCCCCGCTCCACTCCTCCCCGAATTCGAAAGGCTGCGTGAGCATCAGCGACCACTCCGCGAGCGTCGCGATTCGCACTTGCCACTGGCCGGCCGCAAGCGGCTCGAGCTGGCGCGCGCGCTCGCGACCGAACCGGAGCTTCTGCTGCTCGACGAGATTGCCGGCGGCCTGACCGAGGGCGAGTGCCGCGACCTCGTCGAGACGATTCGGGGTATCCGCGCCGGCGGCATCACGATCGTCTGGATCGAGCACATCGTGCATGCGCTGCTCGCCGTCGTCGGCCGGTTGATCGTGCTCGATTTCGGCCGCAAGATCGCCGAAGGGGAGCCGCGCGCGGTGATGAACTCGCCCGAGGTGCAGGAGATCTACATGGGCATCGCGGCCTGAGCGCGATGCTGGAGACGCGCGGCCTCACCGCCTTCTACGGCGACTTCCAGGCACTCTACGGCATCGACGCCGCGCTCGGCGCGGGCGAAACCGTCGCCATCATCGGCGCGAACGGCGCCGGCAAGTCGACGTTCCTCAAGGCGATCACCGGCCTCTTGCCCTGCCCGCCCGACGCGGTCCGGCTCCAGGGGGCCGCCATCGGCGGCCTGGCGCCGGCGCGCATCGCGCGGCCCGGCATCTCTCTGGTGCCCGAGGGCCGCAAGCTGTTCCCCTCGCTGACGGTCGAGGAGAACCTGCTGATCGGCGCCCATGGCCGCGCGCCCGGCGGCTATTGGAACCTCGCGCGCGTCTACGGCCTGTTTCCGATCCTCGCCGAGCGGCGGCGCGTGCCGAGCACGTCGCTGTCGGGCGGGCAGCAGCAGATGGCCGCGATCGGCCGCGCGCTGATGGCGAATCCGCGCGTGCTGCTCTGCGACGAGATCAGCCTGGGGCTCGCCCCGATCGTGATCCGCGACATCTACAACGCGATCCCCGCGATCAGGGCCGAGGGCACGAGCATCCTGCTGGTCGAACAGGACATCGTGCAGGCGCTCGCGGTCGCCGACCGCGTCTATTGCCTCCAGGAAGGCCGCGTCTCGCTTGCCGGCCGCCCGGACGAGCTGACGCGCGAGCA
>JABWBL010000195.1 GCA_013360535.1 Planctomycetaceae bacterium | reverse complement strand
GGCTACGGCGGCGGCGGCGGCCGCGATCGTGGTGGCCGCGACGACGGCTACTAAGCTTCGACCCTGTTCGATGCACATTGGGCCCCGCGAGCTTCGTGCTTGCGGGGCCCAACTGCTTGTTGTGGCGTGCGCGGCCGCCGGGCGCTCTGCGGCTCGCGTATCCTCTCGCGACCCATGCTGCTCCGCCTCGTTGCCGGCGTCGTCGTTTCGCTCGCGCTCTCGAACCTGAGCCTCGCGCAGGAACCGGAGGCGAAGGAAGCTTCGCCCGAGTGCGTGAAGCTGAAGGAGCACGAGCGTGACGTCGTGGGGACGAACCACACGCTCGCGCTGCCGACGGGGCCGCTCGCCTACACGGTGCGGGCCGGGCGCATGACGCTCGAGACCGAGGCGGGCAAGGCGAAGGCCGAGCTGTTCTTCGTCGCGTACACCAAGGACGGTGTCGAGGATCTGTCGAAGCGACCCGTGACGTTCAGCTTCAACGGCGGGCCGGGCTCGTCGAGCGTCTGGCTGCATCTGGGCGCGCTCGGACCCAAGCGCGTGAAGATGGAGCCCGAAGGCTGGGCACCGCCGCCGCCCTACGAGCTCGTCGACAACCCGCACACGTGGCTCGACACGACCGACCTCGTGTTCATCGATCCCGTCACGACCGGCTACAGCCGCGCAGCCGAGGGCGAGGACGCGGCGCAGTTCCACGGCGTCACGCAGGACGTCGAGTGGGTGGGCGAGTTCATCCGCCTCTACACCACGCGCTACGAGCGTTGGTCGAGCCCCAAGTTCCTCGCGGGCGAGAGCTACGGCACCACGCGCGCGGCCGGGCTCGCCGGGCACCTGCAGGAGCGCCACGGGCTGTACCTGAACGGCATCGTGCTCGTCAGCGCGATCCTCAACTTCCAGACGGCACGTTTCGACGTCGGCAACGACCTGCCGTACGTGTTGTTCCTGCCGACCTACGCCGCGACCGCGTGGTACCACAAGCGCGTGCCGCAGGAGCTCGGCGGCGACCTGCGCAAGCTGCTCGATGAGGTCGAGGCCTTCGCGCTCGACGAGTACTTGCCGGCGCTCGCCAAGGGTGACGCGCTGCCGAAGGCCGATCGCGAGCGGCTCGTGGCGCGGCTCGCGCGCTACACGGGCCTCAGCCAGGACTACATCGACCGGGCCAACCTGCGCATCGAACAGGCGCGCTTCTGCAAGGAGCTCCTGCGCGACGAGCGCCGCACCGTCGGCCGCCTCGACAGCCGCTTCAAGGGCATCGACCGCGACGCCGTGGGCGAGCGCGGCGAGTACGACCCGAGCATGTCGGCGATCCTCGGGCCCTACACCGCGACGCTCAACGACTACGTGCGCCGCGCGCTGCGCTACGAGAACGACCTGCCCTACGAGATCCTCACGGGGCGCGTGAACCCGTGGAAGTACGACCAGCAGAACCGCTACCTCAACGTCGCCGAGACCTTGCGGCAGGCGATGACGCGCAACCCCGACCTCAAGGTGTTCGTCGCGGCCGGCTACTTCGACTTCGCCACGCCGTACTTTGCGGCCGAGGTGACGCTCCACCAGATGGGGCTCGACCCGACGCTGCGGGGGCATGTCTCGGTCGGCCACTACGCGGCCGGGCACATGATGTACATCCACGAGGGCGAGCTGGAGCGGCTCGACAAGGACGTCGAGGCCTTCTACGGCACGAGCGCCGGCCGCTAGGCGCCGAGGGCTGCCGATTTGGCGAGCGTGGGGCCATTCTGGCGGTGCGCGCTGCCAAAATGGCGCTAACCGCACGGGCCTCGCGTCATCGCAAGTCTTTGGCTTGAAAGGTCTTGTGGCGATCCGTGCGGTTGGTACGGGCGTTGCTTCGGGGCTCCCGTCCGCGACGCGCAGCAGTTGCGCGCCCCGGACCTCTAGGAGCCAACAAGCCATGCAACCCATCCACTGGAACGAACGCACCCACCGCCCCGCCCCGCAGACCCTCGCCTGGCCCTTCGCCGAGATGGATCAGGTCTTCCAGCAGCTTTTCGCCCCGCAGGCGGCCTCGAAGCTGGTCCTGCCGGTCGACGTCGTCGAGCGCGAGGACGCCTTCGAGCTGCGCATGGAGCTGCCGGGCGTCGATCCGGCCGACGTCGAGATCACGCTGCACGAGGGCGTGCTGACCATCCAGGGCGAGAAGCGCGAGCCCTCGCTCGCCGAGAAGGAGCTCGCCCGCCTGCGGGAGCGCACCTGCGGCAAGTTCCGCCGCCAGTTCCGCTTCTCGGTGTCGCTCGACGACGCCGGCGTGAGCGCCGAGCACCGCCACGGCGTGCTGACGGTCACGCTCAAGAAGCAGCAGTCCGCCCAGCCGCGCAAGATCGAGATCCGCAACGGCTGAGCGTTGTCTGGACCCGAGCCGTCCCGCCGCCGATGGGTGTGGCGGGGCGGCTCGTTCGTTCACGCGGCACCGGGAGCGCGAACTCGCACGAGGGCCACGTAGGCAAGCAACGAGGCGCCGAGCGCCGTCAGGTACGGGTAGTCCCAAGCGCGTGCGTAACCGAGCGAGAAGGTCGCCGCGCCCGCGATCAGCGCGGCGAGGGCGCTCGCCGCTCCGCCAAAGCGCGTGAACAGGCCGAAGACGAGCAGCACGAACACGCCGGCGCTGCCGAAGCCGTTGGTGAGCTCGATCAGGTCGCCGACCGAGTCGGCCCAGAGCGCGAAGACGAACGCCAGCAGGCCGAAGCCGACCGTGCAGGCGCGGGCGACCCGCAGCTTGCCGCGGTCGTCGAGCTTGGGCCGCAGTCGGCCGACGAGGTTGTGACTGAAGAGCGAGGACGACACGAGCAGCGCGCTGTCGACGGTCGAGAGGATCGCGGAGACGAGGGCGCCGGCGAAGAGCGTGTAGCCGAGCGTCGACAGGCGCGTGCGGGCGAGCTCGGGCAGCAGCTGGTCGGGTTCGGCGAGGTCGGGGAGCAGTGCGGGCCCGACGAGACCGATCACGACCGGAATCGAGCCGACGAGCGCGTAGATCACGCCGGCGAGCGCCGCCGAACGGCGCGCGACGACTCCGGAGCGGGTCGAGCTCAGGCGCGCGATCAGCTCCTGCGCGACGAGCGAGCCCGCGATCGGCAACGTCCACGCCTCGGCGATCCCGAGCCACGCTTCGGGCGCCGGCGCCGCGAAGTCGAGGCGCGCCGGATCGACGTGCTCGAGGGCTCCCACGGCGCCGCCGAACTCGGCCAGGACGCCGAACAGCAGCACCACGAGGCCGACGATCAGCGCGAGGCCCTGCACGACGTCGGTGATCGCGTCGGCGAGCATGCCGCCGAAAGTGGTGTAGACGATCACGACGCCGGTCGCGACGGCCATCGCGGCGTCGTGGTCGAGCTCGGACGCGCCTGCGATCACGTGGCCGAACACGCGCACTTGCGCGGCGGCCCAGAAGAGCGAGGTCGGGATGAGCAGCACGGCGGAGAAGCTCTCGACCCCCGGCGAAAAGCGCTCGCGGAACAGGTCGGCGAGCGTCGTCAGGCGCTTCGACCACAGTGGCGCGGCGAGCCAGACGCCCGCGAGCGCGAGGGCGACGCCGTAGGCGTAGGGTTCGGTCGACGTCCAGCCCAGGCCGCTCTCGTACACCGTTCCCGCCGCGTCGGAGCACGCCTCCGCGCCGAACCACGTCGCGAAGATCGAGAACGTCGACAGCACGTAGCCCATGCTGCGGCCCGCGACGAGGTAGTCGTCCTCGTTGCGCACGCGGCGCGACACGACGATCCCGATCGCGAGCTGCAGCGCGATGTAGGCCGCGATGCCGAGGAGCAGCGGAGTCACCGCGCGCGGGTGTAGCAGCCGGGTGGGCGAGCGTCCACCGCGCGTGCGCTGCCCTGCAGGTCGTGCTACACCCTGCGCCCACGGATTCGATCATGATCGTCCCCGAACGACGCAGCTGGTGGCACCTCGTGTTCCGCTACCGCGGCACCGAGCTCGAGCGCACGCGCTTCCGGCTCGCGGCCGTGGCCGTCGTCGCCGTGTTCGTGACGATCCTCGAGGAACGCCACGACTGGCATCCGAACCTGACGCCGCTGCCGTTCACGCTGGTCGGCATCGCGCTCGGCATCTTCCTCGGCTTTCGCAACAACGCGAGCTACGACCGCTGGTGGGAAGGGCGCAAGCTGTGGGGCGCGCTCGTCAACACGTCGCGCACGTTCACGCGGCAGGTGCTGACGCTCGTCGGCCAGCAGCCGGGTGGCGAGCGGCCGGACGAGCGCGAGCTCGCCGAGCTGCGCCGGAAGCTCGTGTACCGCACCATCGCGTTCGCGCACGCGCTGCGGCACTCGCTGCGCGACGAGCGGGACGAGGCGGAGCTCGAAAAGCTCCTTTCTCCCGCGGAAATCGTGCAATTGCGGGCCGAGGCCAACCGCCCGTTCGCGCTCTCGCAGGGCTCCGCCGAGCTCCTGCGCGAGGCCTGGCGACGCGGCTGGATCCATCCGCAGCACCTCGCCGTGCTCGAGGGCTCGCTCAAGGAACTGACCGACGTGCAAGGCGGCTGCGAGCGCATCAAGTCGACGCCGCTGCCGTTCTCGTACACGACGCTGATCCACCGCATCACGGCGGGCTACTGCTACGCCTTGCCGTTCGGCGTCGTCGACTCGGTCGGCATCTACACGCCGTTCGTCGTGACGATCGTGGCCTACGCGTTCTTCGGGCTCGATGCGGTCGGCGACGAGATCGAGATGCCGTTCGGGCGCGACCCCAACGACCTCGCGCTGCGCTCGATCTGCCGCAACATCGAGCTCCAGCTGCGCCAGCGCCTCGGCGAGAAGGATTTGCCGCCTCCGCTCGAGCCGCAGGACGAGATCCTCGATTGAACGCCCGTCCGCGGCCTCGCGGCGGAACGCGCGGCTAGGATGGCAGGCCCCGGCCCCCTCAGGTCCACCCCCCGATGCCCTGGCCCCTCCCTTTCGTGCTCGCGAGCGCGTTCGCGCTTCTTCCGCAGGAGCAGGGCGCGAGCGAGCCCTCGAAGCCGCCGCTGCCGCAGCTCTCGACGCCGACGATGGCCTGTCCCGTGGCGCCGATCGTCGCGCGAGTGCCGGCGGGAGGCGAGGCCTTCCACGACTTCAGCCTACCGCCGGGGGAGTGGCTCCTGCGGCTGGGGAGCGCCGAGACGAGTCCGTACGTCACGCTGCAGATTCCCGAGGGCGAGGACGCGAACGAGCCGGAGAACGGCGTCCTGTACACCGTGGTCAACTGCGCGCGACTCTCGGCGCGCAAGGGGACGCGCGTGCGGATGCTCGTCAGCGCGCGCGCCGAGGACGAAGGCGCGCTCTACACGGTGTCCGTGCATCCGGTGCGGCCGCGGCCGCGCTGGAGGATGCACAGCGAGCAGCAGCTCGAGCTGCATCCGTCGTTCACGCTGCCGACGCTCGCCGGGCCTCGCTGCGCCGCGCCGGTGACGGCGATGCTGCGCGCGGGTACGCGCTATCGCGTCAGCGTCGACAGCGACACGACCGACGTGCGTGTCGTCGTCCCGGCGCAGAACGGCCTGCGCGCGCAGCTGCAGGACGACTGGACCGAGCACGCGCTCGACGAGGAGTTCGCCGACCCCGGTCGAATGTGCGACTCGCGCCAGAGCTTCGTCGCGCCGCGCGACGGCCTGTACGTCTTCTGGTGCATCGCGGACACCGCGGACTTCCGCGCGCGCGCGACCTGTCGCGTCGAGGCCTCGCGCATCGACGAAGAGGGCCTTTTTCCCGAGAATATCGCGTGGTTCGGGCCCGAGCGCGACGGCGACGAGCGCAGTGTCGTGCTGTGGCATCGCCCCGACCTCTGGCTCGTGCCGAAGGATCCCGCGGTGTTCGTGCCGATTCCGGCGCAGAAGCCGGCGCAGCTGCTCTTCGCCTCGGCGGAGACGGAGGCCCAGTACGTGATCCGCAGCGTGGCCGGCGTCGAGTTTCCCGTGCAGGTGACGCCGCAGAGCCAGCAGAGCTACACGCTGACCCTGCTCGAGGGCGAGCCGGGAGTGTGGCTCGAGTCGCGTGGCGCCAACGGTCCGATCGCGTTCCACGTCTCGGCGCCCGTCGGCAAGCGCGCGACGGAGTGGAGCGGCGGTCGAGCGCTGTTCCTGCCGTTGCCGGCGATCCTGCGCGGCTCGGTCAAGGCCGGAGCGCGTGCGTCGATCGTCGTGCACGGTGGCGGCGCGTCGCCGCAGGTCGCGATGCGCGGGGCCGGAATCCTCGCGCAATGCACGGATCCGACGGGCTTCAGCATGCTCGCGACCACGGAAGGGCTCGCGACGCGCGACGGCGAGGTCGAGGTGCTCATCACCGCCGCCGGCGCCGAACCCGGTGCGATCGCGTGCGTGTCGATCCGCGGCTTCGAGGCGCAGCCCGTCGGCGAGGGCGTGGCGCTCGACCTCGCGGAACTGCAGTGGCTCTCGACGCCCGGACGCATCGTGCTCGCGACGCAGGGTGAGTGGAGCGACGAGGACGAGCGCCTGCCGTCGGGCACGCGCGTCGACTGGCTGCGCGTCCCGATGGAAGCGGGGCACGTGTACCGCATCCTCGCTGGCGCGGACTCGACTCCCGACCTGATCCTCGACGTGCCGGGCAGCTCGCGGCGCAGCGCGGCCGGCGGCGTCGCGA
>JABWBL010000194.1 GCA_013360535.1 Planctomycetaceae bacterium | reverse complement strand
CGCGGCCGGCCGCGGCGCCGCGGCTCGATGTCGAGGCGCGCGTGCTCGTGCTCGAAGGCCAAGTGGCGGAGCTCTCGCGCAATCTGGCCGAGGTCCTGCGGCAGCTCGGGATCGAGAAGCTGCCGCCGGCGTAGGCGCGCCTGCGCAGCTCGACGGAGCGGCGCGGTCACGATCCACGGGTTAGACAGGGGAAGTCCCATTCGAGGAGGACTTCCATGCGTTCAGCGATCGCCGCCAGCGTCGTCGCGTTCGTCGGAACCGCTTGCATCGTGGTGACGCCGCCACCCGCTCCGTCGGCGGCGACCGGAGAGGATGCGGCGGCAGTCGCTGCGACGCCTGCGAATGTCGAGCGCGGGCAGGTGACGTTCCTGCTGGGAGCGCAGCAGCTCGACGAGGACGACTGGGCGCCGACGGACGAGCCGATCGTGTTCGGGGCCGAGCTCACGCAGCAGAAACCGGGCGCTTGGGCCGGATTCGAGGTCGGCACGCGGCTCGCGGGAGATTCGGCGACGGTGAACGGCGTCGACGTGTCGCTCGTGAGCTGGGAGCTGTACGGCGGCGCGCGGCGCACGTTCTTCACGGAGAGCGACTTGCAGCCCTACATCGGCGCAGGGATCACGCTGCTGCTGGTCGCGCTCGAAGGCGACAGCGGCTGGAACACGACGTCGGACGAGGACGTGTCGCTCGGTGCGTACGTGCACGCTGGATGCTCGTACCGCATCGACCAGCTGCTGCTCGGGCTCGATGTCCGCCTTGTCGGTGGCACCGACGTCGACCTGTACGGCTATTCGAGCGACATGGACTCGACGCAGGTCTGCCTGTTCGTGGGATTCGGGCTGTAGGGCCAGTTCAGTGCGCCTCGAGCCACGAGTTGCCGTGGCCGAGGTCGACCTTGAGCGGAACGGAGAGTGACACAGCCCCTTCCATGCAGCGGCGCACGAGCGCGCTCGCGGCCTCGAGTTCGTTCACGGGGCACTCGAGCACGAGTTCGTCGTGCACTTGCAGCAGCATGCGCGCGGCGAGACCCGAGCGCTCGAGCGCGGCCTCGAGGTCGATCATCGCCTTCTTGATGATGTCCGCGGCGGAGCCCTGCACAGGCGTGTTCACCGCGGCATTTTCGGCAAAAACGCGCAGGCGCGCCTCTTCGGAGTTGATGTCCGCGATAGGGCGGCGGCGGCCGAAGAGCGTCTCGACGTGGCCGGTGGCGCGCGCGGAGGCGATCACGGAGTCGATCCAGCCGCGCACGCGCGGGAACGAGCTGAAGTAGCGCTCGATGAACTGCTTGGCCTCCGGCACGGTGAGGCCCGTCTCGCGCGCGAGGCGCGCGGCGCCCATGCCGTAGAGCAGCCCGAAGTTCACGGCCTTGGCGCGGCTGCGCATCTCGCGCGTGACGAGCGGCTCGGCGACGTCGAAGATCACGCTGGCGGTCGAGGCGTGGATGTCCTTGCCGTCGGCGAAGGCCTGCTTCATGCGCTCGTCGCCTGCGAGGTGCGCCATGATGCGCAGCTCGACCTGGCTGTAGTCGGCGGTGAGCAAGGTCCACGGCCCGCGTTCATCCGGCTCGCGAGCGACGAAGGCCGCACGCAACTTGCGTCCGCGTTCGGTGCGCACCGGGATGTTCTGCAAGTTCGGTTCGCTCGACGCGAGTCGGCCCGTCGCCGCGCTCACCTGACTGAACGAGCAGTGCACGCGCCCGGTGCGCGAGTTGACGTAACGCGGCAGCGCGTCGACGTACGTGCTCTTCAGTTTCTGCACCTCGCGGTACTCGAGGATGTGCTGCACGATCTCGACATCGCCGTAAGACTGCGAGAGCGACTCGTAGTCGGTCGAATACCCCGTCGTCGTGCGCCTAGGCCGCTTGACTCCGGCCGCGTCCTGGATCTTGAGCTTCTCGAACAGCAGTTCGCCGAGCGCCTTCGGACTGTTGAGGTTGACGTCCTCGCCCGCGAGCTCGCGGAAGCGCAGCTGGTGGCGCTCGATCTCGACGTCGAGCTCGCGCCCGAGCTCCTCGATCAGCTTGGTGTCGATGCGGATGCCTCGCTCCTCGAGCGCCGCGAGCACCGGAATCAGCGGCATTTCCAGCTCGTAGAAGAGCTTCTCGTTGCCGGTGTCGGCGAGTTCCTTCTTGAGCGTCTCGTACAGCCGCCAAGTGACGTCCGCATCCTCGCAGGCGTACTCGGCGACCTTCGCGACGGCGACTTCGGCCATCGTGATCTGCTTCGCGCCCTTCCCGATCAGCTCGGACGTCGGGATCTTCTGGATCCCGTAGTACGTGAGCGCGAGGTCGTCGAGGTTGTGGCGGCGCGTCGTGCCGTGCACCGTGAAGCTCGCGACCATCGTGTCGAACGTGATCGGCGGCATGCGCAGGCCGGCGGTGCGCAGCACGAGCGCGTCGTACTTGTGGTTCTGGCCGACGCGCACGAGCGTGGGGTCGGTGAGCAACGGCGCAATCCGTGCGAGCAGCGCCTCGCGACTGCCGCACAGGCACGGCTCGAGGTTGAACGGCACGTACCAGCCGGTTCCGGCGGCGCAGGAGAGGCTCACGCCGACGAGCTGCGCTTCCAGCGGAAACAGGCTCGTGGTCTCGGTGTCGACGGCGAACGCACCGGCCGTGCGCAGCGTCTCGAGCATTCCGTCGAGCTCCGCCTCCGTGCGCACCGTGTGGTAGTCGCGCGACTGCTGCTGCGCCGCGCCTTGCTCGACCTTCTTGAGCAGGCTGATGAAGCCGAGCCTGCGGAAGACCTCGGCGACCTTCTGCGGATCGGGCTCGTAGTGCGGCAGTTCGTCGAAGCCCGGATCGAGCGGCACGTCGCGTCGGATCGTGACGAGGTCGAGCGACATCAGGAGCTGCTCGTGGTCGCGCTCGATGTACTCGCGTTGCTTGCCCTTCACCTCGCCGAGGTGCTCCAGCACGCCTTTCACCGAACCAAACTGCTGGATCAGCTTGATCGCGCCCTTCTCGCCGATGCCCTTCACGCCCGGCACGTTGTCCGACGCGTCGCCCATGATCGCGAGCACGTCGATCACGTGCGCGGGGTCGGTGCCGAACTTCTCCTGCACGGCCTCGAAGCTCTCGAGCAGCACTCCGCCGCCGGGCTTGAACACGTTGTAGAGCGTCACTTTCGGGCTGACGAGCTGCATCATGTCCTTGTCGCCGGACACGATCATCACGTCCCAGCCGCGTTTCTCGGCTTCCAGCGACAACGTGCCGATCACGTCGTCGGCCTCGTAGCCGGGCACCTCGAAGATCGGGATGCCGTGCGCGCGCACCACGTCGCGCAGCCAGTCGAGCTGCGCCACGAGCTCGTCGGGGATCTTCTCGCGCGTCGCCTTGTACTCGACGAACTGCTTGTGACGGAACGTCGGGCCCTTGGGGTCGAAGGCGACGACGATGCGCTCGGGGTTCTCGCTGCCAAGGATCGAGCGCAGCGTGTTCGAGAAGCCGTACGTGGCGCCGCAGGGAAGGCCTTCGGGCGTCGTCAGGCCCGTGCGCTGCATGGCGAAGTGCGCGCGGTAGGCGAGCGCGGTCCCGTCGAGGAGGAAGATGCGCGGCATGGCGGGAGGATACGTTTCGCGTGCGCACCTGTCCCTCTGGGAATGGGGGCGGGTGGTTCCTATCCTCTCGACGCCGATGACCCAGGTACGCGGATTCCTGAAGCTCGCCCCCGACGTGCCCTCGCTCGAGGCGCTCGGGGCAAGCTCGCTCGACGACCTGTTCGCGGATCCGCCGCGCACGGTGACGAGCGATCGTGCGCGGCGAGCCGGGGAGCGCTGGATCGTTCCGCTGCCGGGCACGCCCGATGACGACGGGCGCCGGCACGAGAAGCCGCGGGGCGCCGGCACGGGCCTGCTCCACGTGCAGCGCTTCCACTCCGGCGGATTCGCCGGGTTTCGTGCGCGTTTCACGCAACCGCGCAGCTCGAGCCTCGCCGCACGGCATTGGAACGTGATGTGCCACCTGCAGGCACACGGCCTCGCGACTCCGCAGCTCGTGGCGCTCGCCGAGCGTGGCGTTTCGCCGCTCGGCCGCGAGTCCGTGCTCGTGACGCGCGACCTCGAGGGCTTCGTCTCGCTGCGCACGTTCTTCGAGACGGTGACGAAGAGCGCCGACCGCCGCCGCGCCCTGCACTCGCTCGAACTCACGCTGTTGCAGCTCGAGCGTGCGGGCGTCTCGCTGCCCGGCATCACGCTCGACACACTCCTCGTGCAGCGCGATGACGAGGACTGCGTCGCGCTCAAGATCGTCAACCTGCAGAGCGAGCAGATGCTCCTGAAGGAGCGGCGCCTCGGGCGCACGCGCCTGCCGGCCATCGCGTTCACTTCGTTCGTCGACGCGCGTTTCGTGCGGTCGCAAGGCCCGGCGGAGCGCCACGAGCTCGTCCGCTCGCTCGCGAATGCCGCCGGCGCGCTCGTCACGCGCCGCGAGCGACTCGAGCTGCTCGTGCGGCTGGGAGTCACGCGCTCGACGGCGCCCGCCTTCGTGTCGCGCTGTTCCTGAGCGCCTTCAGGCGTACGTCGGCAGCGGCCCGACGCGGAAGTCGTGCAGGACGAGCTCGAGCGAGCGGTCGCCGCGGAACCAGTTCCAGCGTGGTGTGTGCACGACGTGCAGCGGCTCGCCCATTCGCAGCTCTCCGACGCGTGCGCCCATGCCGAAGGCCATCGCCTTGAGCACACGCGAGCCGCGCCGCAGCTTGAGGATCAGGTGCGAGCCGTCGCCGACCGGGCGCGGCGGCTCCGCGAGCCGCACGTCGTTCGAGACCAGCACCGGCTTCTCGTTGTTCGCGCCAAAGGGCTCCAGCCGGTCGAGCTCGGCCATCAGCCGCTCGTCGATGCTCTCGAGCGCGACCTCGCTGTCGATCCACAGCGCCTGCACCTCGTACGTGCGCCCGCCGAGCAGCTCGCTCGCCCGTGCACACATCGCGCGACGCGCCTCGTCGACGCTCGTCGCCTCGATCTCGCAGCCCGCCGCCTGCGCGTGGCCGCCGTAGCGCAGGAAGTGGTCCTTCGCGCCGTGCATCGCCTCGAGCACGTCGAAGCCGGCGACCGAACGCGCACTGCCGCGGCCGCGCTCGCCGTCGAGGCCGATCACGAGCGAAGGGCGCTGGAAACGCTGCGAAACACGCGCGGCGACGATGCCGACGACCCCTTGGTGCCACTGCTGTCCCGCGAGCACGAGCACCGGATGCTCGCTCGCGTCCTCGAACGCGCGCGCTTGCTCGAAGGCCTGCGCGCACAGCTCGGACTCGATGCGGCGCCGCTCGTCGTTGAGCTCACCCAGTCGCTGCGCCAGCGCTTTCGCGTGTCCCGGATCGTCCGAGAGCAGGAGCTCGACCGCCACCGCCGCGCTGTCGAGCCGTCCCGCCGCGTTCAGGCGCGGACCGACCTTGAAGCCGACGTCCTCGGCCACGAGCTTGGTGGTGGAGAGGCCGCAAGACTCGAGCAAGGCGCGCAGCCCGATGTTGGTCGTTCCTTCGAGCGCGCGGAAGCCGTGGCGCGCGAGCACGCGGTTCTCGAGCACGAGCGGCACCACGTCGCACACCGTCGCGACCGCGACGTACGCCATCGCGTCGACGAGGAACTGCTTCAGGTCCTCACGCACGCGCCGCGCCCCGCTGATGCGCTGCGCGACGCCCCAGGCGAGCTTGAACGCGACGCCGGCGCCGCAAAGCTCGCGGAACGGATAACGCGAGCGCTCGAGCTTGGGATTGACGAGCGCGACCGCACGCGGGAGCTCCCCCAGCGGCGGCTCGTGGTGGTCGGTCACGATCGTGTCGACGCCGATCGCCGCGAGTTCCGCGATCGTCGCGAAGGCCGCGGTGCCGTTGTCGACCGAGATCACGAGCCTCGCGCCCGTCTCGCGCGCCTTCTGCACCGAGTGCGCGCCGAAGGAGTAGCCGTCGTTGAGGCGATGGGGGATGTGCCACACGGCGTCGGCGCCGAGCAGCGCGAACAGGCGCATCAGCAGCACCGTGCCCGTCACGCCGTCGACGTCGTAGTCGCCGTGCACGAGGATGCGCTCGCGGTTCGACACGGCCTGCGCGATGCGCTCGGCCGCCGCTTCCATGTCCGGCAGGTCGGCCGGATCGTGGAGCGCATTCAGGTTGGCCTCGAGATGCCGCGTCGTGCCCTCGCCGGCCGCATGGCCGCGGATCGCGAGCAGGCGTGCGACGACCTCGGGCAGTCCGTGGCGCCGGGACAGCTCGCGCACGGCGTCGGTCGGGGGCTGGCGGAGCTTCCAGGGGCGGGACATCGCGCGGCATTCTATCCGCGACCTACACTCTTCCGACCATGAGCTCGCGACCTGACACCCGTGCCGAGGCCTTCCGGCTGCTGCCTTCGATCGAGGAACTGCTGCACGACCCGCGGCTCGAGCCGCTCGCCCGCGAGCTCGCGCGCGAAGTCTGGCTCGCTTTCCTGCGCGAGCTGATCGAGCGCTGGCGCGGCGAGATCAAGGCCGGAACGCTCGACGCGAGTTCGCTTTCCGCGCGCCTCGAAGGGACTGCGCTCGCGAGCGAGCTGCGTACGCGTGTCGAGCGCGAGCACCGCGCCGGCATCGTGCGCGTCGTCAACGCCACCGGCGTCGTGCTCCACACCGGCCTCGGCCGCGCGCCGGTGC
>JABWBL010000193.1 GCA_013360535.1 Planctomycetaceae bacterium | reverse complement strand
AAGGCGAGGAGCCCGAGCTCGAGCCTGCGCGACGGCGCGCTCACGCGGCGCCCATGCGCTCGAGGAACGGCGCGAGCCAGCCGAAGCGCTCGCAGGCGCGCTCGAGCGCTGCATAGCCGCTCGTTCGCCCTTCGCGCCACTGCTTGAGGCCTTCGAGGTCCATCAGCGGACGCACGGCCGGGTCGTCGTAGCGCATGCCGAACAGGAGCTCGCGGAAGCGTGCGACCGAGCCTTCGTCGACGCCGTCGAGCACCGTGAAGTTGCAGTGGTCGAAGGGTCCGGTCTGCGCGAGCACGCGCACGCTGCCGCGCGGCAGCGTGCCGTCCGCCGAGAACGCCAGATGATTGCCGTCGATCACGCACGCTGCGTCGACTTCGCCGCGCACCAGCGCCTGCGCCGCGAGCCGTTCGCCGCCGACGTGGTCGCCGTGCTTGCCGACGAGCACGTCGAAGCGGCGCACCTCGAAGTCGCGGCCCGGCTCGAGGCCGAGCGAGGCGAGGTGCTCGAGCGGAAGCAGCGTCGCCTGCGGCGAATCGCTCGCGCCGACGCCGATGACCCTTCCACGCAGATCCGCCGGGGTTTTCGGGCCTTCCTGCCGTACGAGCACGACGCTGGTGAGGTCACAGTCGGTGTCGCGCATGGCGATCGCACGCGCCTTGCGGCCGCGCGCGCGCGCGACACGCTCGGCCTCGATCCACGCCAGCGGCGAGTTCCACGCGACGTCGAAAGCGCCTGCGAAATGCTGCTCGACCTGGCGCTCGTAGTTGGTGTAGAGCACGTAGTCGAACTCGAGCCCGTGCAGCGCGAAGAAGCGCTGGAAGCCGTCCCAGATGGTGACGACTTTCGGGTCGTAGGCGACGGCGCCGAGGACGATGCGGTGGGTCATGGGAGGTGCGCTCAGAACAGCGGCAGCCCGCAGACTGCCTTGCCGATGAAGTCGTAGAGCTGGTCGGAGGTGGGGGCCATGATCATCGCCGCACGCGCGTCGCGGAAGCGGCGCTCGACGCCGACGTCCTTGCGGAAGGCCATGCCGGCGCAGACGCGCATCGCGGTGTCGAGCACTTCGCGCGCGGTTTCGGCGGTGGCGGCCTTCACCTCGAGCACGCGCAGCATCGCGTCGGGGCGGCCTTGTTCGAGCGCGGCGATGGTGTCGAGCCACAGCGCGCGTGCCATGTCGGTCTGGATGCGCATGCGCGCGACGTAGGCGCGGATCGTCGGCAGGTCGGCGAGCGCGCTCTGGAGGTGCTCGTACTTCGTTCCGCCCGCGTGCTCGGCGGTCTTCGCGACCGCGGCTTCGCACATGCCGACGGAACCCGCGGAAATCAGCACGCTGAAGAGCGGCAACACGGTCTGCATCATGATGCCGAAGCCCGCGCCGTCGCCGCCGAGGCGATTGGCGACGGGAACTCGCACGCCGTTCGCGGCGACGGGCGCGGAATCGTTGCCACGCAGGCCGAGGCCGTCGAAGGGGCGCTCGATCGAGAGGCCCGCGGACTTGCTCGGCACGAGCCACAACGTCGAGAGTTCCGAGCCCTGCGTCGGCTTGCTCGACCACACGTAGGCCGTGGCGGCGTGGGCGGACGTGATCCAGCTCTTGCGCGCGTCGAGCGTGACCGAGTTGCCGTCCGCGCGGGCCGTGCTCACCGGCGCCCAGAAGTGCGCGCGCGAGCCGGCTTCGCTGAACGCGAGTGTCGAGAGGTGCTTTCCGGTAGCGATTTCGCGGCGAAATTCGAGCGAACCGTGCGCCTCGATCACGGCCGTGCCCGCGTAGTGCATCGTCAGCACCATCGCCGACGAGCCGCACTCGCGCGCGACCCGCTCGATCACTTCCGCGGCTTGCCGCAGGCCGAGACCGTGGCCACCGACTTCCTTGGCGGAGAGCAGCGCGAGCAGGCCGTTCTCGCGACAGGCGTCGATGAACTGGGACGGGAAGGTGGCCTGGGCGTCGACCGAAACGGCGTTGGCGGCAGCGACGGCGGCCACACGTTCGGCGGCGGCGAGGGAGTCGAAAGTCATCGGATGGGGCGGTGGGTTGGGCACCGCCGTCCCGATCGCCCGCCCGTCAGCGCAGGGGGCCCGATCGCGCGCGCCGGTGCTCGCTCGACCCGGGCACGCCGGGCCGGCGCAAGGTTCAGAGGAGGAGACGCATGGGCGTTACGGTAGCGCGGACGGACTTTGTGGCAAGCCGTCGGACCGCGGACTTGCCGGTGGCAAACAGGACGGGCGATCGGGACACTCGGTGGCGTGAATTCGTCCCGCATCCCGCGCCTTTTGTGGCTCGTCGTGCTCGCAGCGCTCGTGCTGCGCGTGTGGGGCCTCGGCTACGGCGTTCCGACGTGGGAAGAGCCCGACCCCGACATTCCGGCGCACGTCGACATGTTGCGTGAGGGTTGGAAGGGGAACGAGACGTTGAGCGCGGTCGAGGCTCCCGACGAGCAGTACCCGCACCTTGTCGCGGATGTCGCGCGGCTGTTGCCGGCGCGGCCGCCGACGAGTGGGGCGGATGCGCCGAAGGAGCTCGCCGGGCATCTGCGCGCGGCGGCGTGGACGCACGTGCAAGTGCGCTGGATCGTTGCGCTCGCGGCGCTCGCCTGCGTGCCGCTGACGTTCGTGCTCGCGAGGAGGTTCGTGCGCGACGGCTGGGCGGTGTTCGCAGCGGCGCTGGTGGCGACGAGCCTCTTGTCGCAGAGCTTCGCTCAGCAGGCGCGGCCACATGCGGTGGCGACGACGCTGATGGTCGCGGCGCTGTCGGCGGACTTGAAGGTCGTGCGCGAGGGGACGTGGAGGGCTTATGCGCTGGCGGCGCTGTTCAGCGCGCTCGCGCTGGGCACGCTGCACAACTCGCTCGCGATCCTGCTCGCGGGGCTTGCGGCGCATCTGTTGCGCGGTGGTGGTGCGAAGAAGCTCGATCTCAAGCTGGCCCTGCCGATCGTGGCCTGCGCGCTCGCGTTGCCGGTGTTCTATCCGTTCCTCTTCGCGGAGGTCGAGCAGGTGCGCGGCGTCGAGGAAGGTGCGATCAAGTTCGCGGAGCACTCGGTCGCGCTCGGGCAGTTCGTCGGCAAGGGCTTTCCGGTCGTCGCGCAGGTCGCGTGGAATTACGAGCCGGTGCTGGTCGTGCTGCTCGGAGTGGCGCTGGTGGCTCTCGTGGCGTTGCGCGGCGAGGCGCGTGCGGAGCGGCGCCGCGAGCGGCTGGTCGTGCTCGCCTTCGTGTTGCCGTACCTGCTCGTGATCGGACTGTTCGAGCGCACGTACGAGCGGTTTCTGTTGCCGTTGGTGCCGTGCGGGGCGGTGTTCGCGGCCTGGGGATTGCAGCAGGTGGCCGGGAGATTCGGGCGAAAGCTTGGGGTCGGGATCGCGGCGCTCGCGCTCGTCGTGCCGACGTTCGTGTGCGCGAAGCTGGCGTGGTTGCGCTCGCGGCCGGACACGCTCGGTGAGGTGGCGCAGTGGCTCGAAGCGCGGCCAGGAGCGCGCGCGGAGACGGTGTACCTCTCCGCGGCGCCGCCCGCGCTCGACTTGCCGCTCGTGCGCGAGCCGGAGGGGCTCCACTTCTATGGGAAGCTCCCGAAGATGCCGCTGTCGGTGTGGACGGGCTGGCAGGCGAAGGTGGGGGAGTTTCCCGCGGAAATCCAGCGCTGGGACCTGCGCTGGCTGGTCGCGCCGCGCGGGCCCGCGGCGGCGGATCTGCCGGGGTACCTCGCGTCGCTCGGGCCGGCACTGTTCGTGATCGAGGTGTACGAGCAGCGCACGAACCACGCGCTGCAGGTGCGAGTGCGGGAAGCGCTCGCGGCGAAGGGCGAGCGTGTCGCGCGTTTCTCGCCGGATCCCGATCCAACGCAGAGTGAACTCGAGCTCTTCTTCCAGCTTTCCGATCACTTCAACGACGACGAGCTCGTCGCTTGGCCCAACTTCACCTGGCGACTGCTGCGAGCGCGCGCGATCGGGCCGGTGGTCGAAGTCTGGCGCGTGCCGGCGGGTGGATGAGCCCCGATTCGGGGCGCGCGCGGACGTGGACATTTCTTCCGGGTGCGCGGGCGCGCCGTGGGGGTGCCATGCAGCACGTTCGAGCCCGTTTCGCGGCACTCAGGTCACCTTGCGCGCGGCGCCGAAACGTCGACCACGCGCGTGGTCAAGCCCTCCGGGCCGGACCTATACTCCCGCGTCCCTCCCCGCCCCGATGATGCCCCCGCGAGCCCGATTCCTGCCGACTTCGTGCCGGCGCAACGTGGCCGCGGCGTTGCCGTGGGAGCGTGGCGAGTGAGGGCGCGGCCGTCGCGCGAGCGCGCGCTGCGCTCGATCTCGGTGCTGATGCCGACGTGGCAGGGCGCGGAGTTTCTCGAGCGGGTGCTCGAGCGGCTCTCGCAGCAGCGCTGCGACCGGCCGTGGGACTTCCTCGCGATCGATTCGGGTTCGACCGATGGCACGCTGGAGCTTCTCGAGCGCTGGAAGGGCAAGCTCGGGCATCCGCTGCGGATCGAGCACGTTCACCAGGCGGCCTTCGACCACGGCGACACGCGCAACCTGCTCGCGGCGCAATCGGAAGGCGACCTGCTGGTGTTCCTGACGCAGGACGCGATTCCGTCGGGGCCGGATTGGCTCGCGACGCTCGCGCGCAATCTCGACGATGCCAATGTCGGTGCCGCGTACTGCCGCAACGTGCCGCGGCCCGATGCGGCGTTGCTCACGAGGCTCTTCAGCGCGAACGATCCGGGTTACAGCGCGGGACGTCGCGAGACGCGCATCGTGGACGAGGCCGAGTACGCCGCGCTGGGCCCGCACGAGCGGCGCCTGCTCTACAACTTCAACGACGTCGCGTCGGCGATTCCGCGCGAGCTGTGGGAGCTGCATCCGTTGCCGCGCACGAGCTTCGGCGAGGACGTGCTGATGGCGCGCGCGTTGCTCGAGGCGGGTTGGACGGTCGTGTACGACGACGTCGCGACGGTCGAGCACAGCCACGACTACGGCCCGGAGGAGATGCGCAAGCGCGCGGAGATCGACGGGCGCTTCAACGCGGAGTGGCTCGGGCGGTTGTGCGTGGCGAGCGAGGCCGAGGCGCGTGCGCTGGTCGAACGGCAGCTCGAGATCGATCGCAAGGCGCTCGTCGAGAGTGGACTGACCGAAGCGGAGCTCGCGCGCGAGCTCGCGCTCGCCAAGCAGCTGCGCGAGGCGGCGTTTTTCGGCATGCACGCGGGCGGCAAGAGCGAGCGGCGACGTCCGGCGACGCGCCTGCTCGAGACGCCGAAGCGGCGCGTCCTGTACGTCGTGCACGGTTTTCCGCCGGAGACTTGGGCAGGGACCGAGGTGTACACGCTCGGCCTCGCGCAGGAACTGCAGCGTCGGGGTCACGAAGTCGCGGTGCTCACGCGCGTTCCCGACACGAACGAGGTCGAGCAGGGTGGCGCGCCCGACTTCAGCGTCGCCGAGAGCGAGTTCGCCGGCCTGCGCGTGTTCCGGATGACCAACCGCACGCGCCACCGCAGCATTCGCGAGAGTTACCTCGAGCCGCGCGCCGAGGCCGCGTTCCGGCGCGTGCTCGCGCGCTTTCGGCCGGACGTCGTGCACTTCCAGCACCTGATCCACCTGTCGGTGGGCTTGCCGGCCGTGTGCCGCGAGCTCGGCATCCCGAGCCTGATCACGGTCAACGACTACTGGGCCTTGTGCGCGCGCGTGCAGCTCATCCGGCCCGACGGCGTGCGCTGCGAAGCGAGTCAGGGCCTCGGCTGCCTGTACTGCATCAAGGGTGACGAGTTCACGTACGTGCCGTATGCGAAGGCCGTGTTGCCGACGCTCGCGCAGCTCGTCGAGCAAGTCGAGAAGCGGCCGCTGCCCGGGCTCTGGCCGCTCCCGCACGATGTGAGCGAATACCGCGACGTGGAGGCGCGCCTGGGGATCGCCTGCGGCGGCTATGCGACGTGCGATCTCGCGATCGCGCCGAGCCGCTTCTTGCGCGAGAAGCTGCTGGCGACGGGGCATTTCGAGCCGCACCGCGTGCTCTATTCCGACTACGGGACGCTGACGGACAAGCTTCGGCCGCTCGCTCGCAAGCGCGAGCCGAAGGCTCCGTTGCGGCTGGGATTCGTCGGTTCGCTGCTTTGGTACAAGGGCGTCGACGTGCTCGTGCGCGCGATGGCGCAGCTTGGCGAGCGCAAGGTCGTGCTGCACGTCTTCGGCGACTTCAAGCCGCAGTCGGACGAGTACCACAAGCAACTCGCCGAGCTCGCGCGAGTCTGCGGCGAGCGAGTCCAATTCCATGGGCGCTTCGACAACGATCGCGTGGCGGACGTGTACGAGCAGTTCGACGCGCTCGTCGTGCCGTCGACGTGGTTCGAGAACTCGCCGATCACGATCCACGAGGCGTTCCTGTTCCGCACGCCGGTGATCGCGAGCGACATCGGCGGCATGGCGGAGCTCGTGGAGCACGGCCGCAACGGCCTGCAGTTCCGTGTGGGGGACGCGGAGTCGCTCGCGGGCGCGATCGCGCGCCTGTGCGACGAGCCTGGGCTGCTCGAGCGCCTCGACCAGTTCCCGCACGTCAAGACGATGGCCGAGGACGCGCGCGAGATGGAGGCACGCTATCGCGCGCTTGGCTGCATCGTGCGCGAGCGCACGCCGCAGCGGCCGC
>JABWBL010000192.1 GCA_013360535.1 Planctomycetaceae bacterium | reverse complement strand
GGAGGCGGCGGCGGCGGCGGCAAGCAGTAGCCGCCGCCCGCACGCGCTTCCCTCACGTCACGCGACCGGCTTGCCGAGCACCGTGCGCCCGCCGAGGTAACCCACCAGCGGCGCCGGCACCTTGACCGTGCCGTCCTTCTGCTGGTGGTTCTCGAGGATGCAGATCAGCATGCGCGCGCTCGCCGCCACGGTGTTGTTGAGCGTGTGGCAGAAGCGCACCTTGCCTTCCGCATCGCGGTAACGCAGGTTCAGGCGCCGCGCCTGGTATTCGTGGAAGCGCGACGCCGAGTGCGTCTCGCCGTACCCGCCACGCGACGGCATCCAGCTCTCGATGTCGTACTTCTGGATCTGCGGGGCGCCGAGGTCGCCGCCGCACACGTTGACGATGCGGTACGGGATCTCGAGCGACTGCAGCACGAACTCCGCGTTGTCGACGATCGCCTTGTGGTGCTCGAGCGAGCGCTCCGCGTCGGCGACGTCGAGGATCACCTGCTCGACCTTCTGGAACTGGTGCACGCGGTACAACCCGCGCGTGTCGCGACCGGCGGCGCCGGCCTCGCGGCGGTAGCAGCTCGAGAGCGCCACGTACTTCACCGGCAGGTCAGCGAGCGAGAGCACCTCGTCCTGGTGCAGCGCCGTCACCGGCACTTCCGCGGTGCCGACGAGGCACAGGTCGTCGCGCGAGTCCGTGCGGTACGCCTGTTCCTCGCCGCCGGGGAAGTACCCCGTGCCGACCATCACCTGGCTGCGCACGAGCGTCGGCACCGAGAGCGCCGTGAAGCCGCGCTGGACCATCACGTCGAGCGCGTAGCGCATCACCGCGCCCTCGAGCAGGCTCAGCTCACCGCGCAGCACGTAGTTGCGCGAGCCCGCGATGCGTCCGGCGCGCTCGATCTCGAGCCAGCCCTGCGCCTCCGCGAGCGCGACATGGTCCTTGAACGGGTAGTCGAACTTGCGCGGCTCGCCCCAGCGCTTGACCTCGACGTTCTCCGTGTCGTCCTTGCCTTCGGGCACTTCCGCGGCCGGGACGTTCGGCACGCGCAGCATGCGCGCGTCGACCTCGGCCTGCGCGTCGCGCAACCGACCTTCGAGCTCGGCGAGCTGCGACTTGAAGCCGTTGACCTCCGCGATCAGGCGCGGACGATCGGTGGCGCTCGCCTTCCCCACTTCCTTGGAGAGCGCGTTCTGGCGCGCGCGCAGGGCCTCGACCTCGGTCTGCAGCGCACGCAGGGCCGTGTCGGCGGCGAGCAGCCCGTCGATGTCGACCTCGATGCGCTTCTTGCGCGCACCTTCCTTGACGGCCTCGGGGAACTGGCGGATGAACTTGAGATCGAGCATCGGGGGAGTCGTTTCGTTGGATTCGAGTCTTGCGCGCGCCTGCGCGGCGCTATTTCCAGTCGCTCTCGATCTCGCCGAAGAGCTTGTTCTTCTTCTCGACGAGCTGGAGCTCGACCGCCTCGCCCTTCTTGGTCGGGTAGGCCGTGTCGACGGGCCGCCACGTGTCGGCCTCGGTGTACTTGAAGGTGCCGTCTTCCTTGCGCTCGAGCAGGTCGAGCACGATGTGCATCTTCTCGGGCTTGCTGCCCTTCTTCGTGCCGGCCTTGCGCACGCTGACCTCGGGCCGCGGTGCGCAGTTCCACATGCGCTCGTAACGTTCGCGCCCGATCCCGAGCACGGCCACGCTCTTGCCCTTGACCGTCACGCTTTCCTCGGCGCTCTCGACGGCGAACTCGAACTTGAACGGCCCGCCGAGCTGCACGACCGTCTCCTGCCCGGCCTTGACCATCCAGCGCTTGGTGTCGTTGCCCGGCAGGATCAGGCACTTGGCGGTCTGCGCCTTCTTGCCTTGTCGCAGCTCGCCCGCGAACAGCTCGTAGGTGCCCACGGGCAGCGTCACCGGCTTCTTCGCCGGGTCGACGATGTCGAAGAAGCAACCTTCGAGCTTGTCGGTGCCCTTGAGCACGAGCCACGTCGGCGCCGGCCCCTTGAACTCGAGCTTGACCGTGCCGGTCTCGAGCGTGAGCGGCGTCGCCGTGATCTCGACGCCCCCCTTCTGGGGCTCGAGCTGGTACCAAGCACCGCCGATCTCCGCGTACTTGCTCCACGGCCGCGCGCGCTTGGACGTGCCGACGACCATGCAGTCGAACTCGGGCTGGAACATGCCGTCGGCGAGGCCGCCGTAGCTGTAGCTCTTCGGCACGCCGCCGTAGAGCCCGTCCATGTTGTCGTCGAGGATGCGCAGGGCCGTGCCGTTGACGTCCGTGACCACGCTGCCCGCGTTGATCACGTAGAAGCGCATCTGGATGTCGTCGGGCTGCAGGTTGGTCTGCAGGCCCTGGAACACGTCCTGCTGGATGCCGGTCTTGAAGCCGAAGGCGAACTTGCGCTTCTCCGCGCCCTCGCCGATGTCGAATTCGACCGTCGCGTAGTTGCCCGTCAGCGGGATGGTCTTGTCGGGATTGCCGTCGTGGTCGAGGTCGAGCGCGACTTTCGCGGCGTCAGGCCGCAGCACGAGCGGACTCTTCTCGAGCGACTGGAACTTGCCCGTGCTGCCCTTGCCGCCGAGCGGCACGACGGGCCACACCGCGTACAGGTCGTCGGCGTAGTAGTTGGGGCGCTGGAAGTCCTCGATGCCCTTGAGCACCTCGAAGCTCGTCTTCACGGTGACCGCCGCCGCGGTGTTGGCCGTCGGCTGCGTCGGCGCCGCGGGAGCGCTCGGGTCGGGCGGCGCCTCGGGACCGTAACCCTCGCGCACGAGCGACTCGTGACGCGCCTTGCACTGCAGGTAGAACGAGTAGGTCAGCTGCACCTGATCGAAGTACTCGACGGCCTTGCCGTAGTACTCGCAGGTCTTCTTCAGGTCGGCCTCTTCCTTCGTGCGGTACGTGATGTCGTGGCAGATCGCCACGGCGCTCGCGACGCGCGCGGCCGACAGGTAGTCGCCGATGCGCACGAAGTTCTCGCAGATCACCTGCAGCTCGCCCGAGCACAGCTCGAACGTCGGCCCGTCCTTCGGCCCGTTGTAGTTCGCTTCCACCTTCTGCATCGACTTGCGGAACTGGTCGAGCAGCGAGAAGCGCTCCTTGCGCCGCGGCGGATCGCCCGCGAGGCCGGAGTTGTAGGTGTAGACCTTGTTGACGAAGTCGGTCTTGTAGACGTCCTTCCAGCACTTGGTCAGCATCTCGAACTCCTTCTCGATCTCCTCGCTGTTCGCCGAGGCCATCATCGTGGCGAGTTCGTCGACGTGGTTGACCGCCTCCTCCTGGTACTGGCGCAGGAGCTTGGACACCTCGTCGTAGTTCTTGATCGTGACGGCCGCCTTCAGCTTCTGGCGGAACTCGGCGCCGCGGTTCTGCGCCGCGGGCACCGGCTCGGCGAAGGCGCGGGCGGCGACGACCGGAGCGAGGAGCGGCGCGAGGCCGAGGGAGCAGACGAGGAGCGTCGTGGACTTCATGGGTGGGGTCCAGCCGTGCTAGCGCAGGGGGCGAAGGGACGCTACGCGGGCCGCCGCAGCCTTTTCCGAAGGCCAACCTTGGGGGCCACAGGGACCGGAGCGCGAGGAGCATAGCCCAGCGCCCGCCGGGCTCACAATCGCTCGCCCCGCCGGGCGCTCATGCGCTTGAGGAACTCGCGTTCCCGGCCCGAAAGGCTGCCGATCCCCTCGCGGTGGATGCGCGCGAGCAGCTCGTCGAGCCGCTGCTCGTCGTTCTGCTGGTCCTCGACCTGCTTGACGGCCTTGCGCGCCGCCCAGGCCTCGAACGGGTCGAACCAGATCGCCCCGCTCTTGGCGAGCACGAACCCGAGCGCGGCGCCGCCGAGGTGCACGAGGTAGGCCGTGCCCACACCCCCGCGGATCAAGCCGAACAGGTCGAGACCGACGAAGATCACCGCCGCGAGCCATATGGGCATGGGCACGAACAGCAGCACGATCGGCCGGGACGGATAGAGCGTCGCCACGATGATCAGCAGCATCAGGATCGCGCCTGAAGCCCCGACCACCATCGTGTTCGCTCCCATGGCGAGCGAGAGCGCGAGCTGCAGGATGCCCGGCACGACGATGCCGAGCGCGTAGAGCAAGAGAAAGCGACGCTTCCCGACGAGCGATTCCACCGTCGTCCCGAAGAAGAAGAGCCCCATCAGGTTGAACAAGAGGTGGAACGGCGAGTCCGGATCGTGCAGGAACCCGAACGTGAAGAGCTGCCACACCGGGAAGAGCGGTGCCCACTCGCGCCACGTCGGCACGTCGAGCGCGAGCACGTCGAAGACCGTGCGAAGCAATGGCACGGCGTCCACCAAGAACAGAAACGGCAGCGCGATCAGCGTGTTGGCGATCAGCAGCGCCTTGACCACGGGCGTCAGGCGGAAGGCCCCGCTCGGTCCCCTCGAATACCCGTCGTCGTAGGTCGCCATCGCCGCGGGTCCGCTCGCTAGCGCCCGTAGGCGAACTCAGGGTGCCCCGTCAGGCGCGCAGCGGCCGAGAGCGTGTTGGCGAGCAGCATGGCGATCGTCATCGGCCCCACGCCGCCGGGCACTGGAGTGAGCGCGCCCGCCACGGAGGCGGCGGACTCGAAATCGACGTCGCCGACGAGCTTCCCATCGGCCTTGCGGTTGATGCCGACGTCGAGCACGACCGCTCCCGGCTGGATCCAGTCGGCCTTGACCATCTCCGGCCGCCCGACCGCCGCCACGAGCACATCCGCCTGCCGGCACACGGCGCCGAGGTCGCGCGTCTTGCTGTGGCACACCGTCACCGTCGCGTCGCGCGCGAGTGCGAGCATCGCGAACGGCTTGCCGACCAACATCGAGCGCCCGATCACGACGACGCGCTTGCCCGCGAGCGAAAGCCCGAGCTGGTCGCACAGCTCGATGCAGCCCGCCGGCGTGCACGGCACGTGCCCCTGCTGCCCCGTCACCAGCGCGGCGACGTTCTGCGGATGCAGCCCGTCGACATCCTTCGCCGGATCGAGCGCGCGCACGATCGCGTCGCTGTCGAGTCCCTTCGGCAACGGCAACTGCACCAGAATCCCGTGCACGTTCGCGTCGCGGTTGAGCTCCCCCACGACGGCGAGCAACTCCGCCTGCGTCGTCGTCGCGGGCAGGCGCACCGTGCGCACCGCGAAGCCCGTCTCCTGCGCGGCCTTGTCCTTGTTGCGCACGTACACGTGGCTCGCCGGATCGTCGCCGACGAGCACCACCGCGAGGCCGGGCGTCACGCCGAGGCGCTTGAGCTCGTCGCAACGCTCGCGCACGCGCGCGCGCACGAGCTGGGCCGAGGCCTTGCCATCGATCACCTTGGCACGGGATGCGGTCATCGGATTCACGTTCGTCGCTCGACCGAATTCGGTCGCGAGAGGGCCAGCGCCGGCCTCGTTGCCGACGCTCGAACGCAACATAGCGAGCGGATGCGCCGCACGCGCGCGTGGCTTCACCAGCTTCGTTCGAGCACGAACCCGGCGATGTTCTCGAGCGACGTGCGCGCCGGGCTCTCCGGCAGCTCGCGCACGCTCGCGATCGCCGAAGTGATCAGGCTCTCGGCGCGCCGGCGTGCGTATTCGACGCCCGCGTCGAGCTTGCACACACGGCGCAGCTCGCCGACACGATCGACGAGCCCCGGCCGCGTGTAGGCGTCGCGGATCGCGGCCTTCTCGGCCTCGCTCGCGCGCGCGTACACCCACAACACGGGCAGCGTCACCTTGCCGTCCTCGACGTCGGTGCCGACCGACTTGCCGATCTCGGCCTGCGTCGCCGTCAGGTCGAGGCAGTCGTCGATGATCTGGAACGCGAGCCCGAGATCCCACCCGAACTGGCGCATGCGCGAACCCATCTCGTCGCGCCCGCCGGGATAGCGTGCGCCGAGCTCGCAGGCCGCGGCGTACAGCGTGGCGGTCTTGGCGCCCGCGACCCACTCGTAACGCTCCTGCTTCGCGTCGAAGTCGTAGCGGCCCGCGGCCTGCTCGATCTCGCCGACGCAGATGCGGCGCGTCGCCTCGGCCAGCACGCGGCTGCACAGGCGCGACGACAGGTCGGTCGAGACCGCGAAGGCGCGCGCGTACAGGAAGTCGCCGAGCAGCACGGCCGTCTGGTTGTCCCAGCGGTGGTTGACGCAGGCCACGCGGCGGCGGACCTCGGCGCCGTCGAGCACGTCGTCGTGCACGAGCGTCGCGAGGTGGATCATCTCGACCACGGCGGCGATCGAGGCGTGCTCGTCGGTCGTGTTCGAGGTCGCTTCGCCCGAGAGCAGCACGAGCGCGGCACGCAGCTGCTTGCCCTGGAAGCGGCCGACGTGCTCGACCATCTCGCGGACGGCGGGCGACTCCTCGCGCAGCTCGTGCGCGATGGTCTCCCGCATGCGCTTGAGCCCGTCGGCGACGGGGGCGATCAGGGTGGCGAGCTCGGAGGGCTTGGGGCTCATGGGCGGAACAGTTTGTCGTCCAGACGGCCGGAACGTTCCAGCGCTCGAAAATCTTCGGGGGTGTTCAGGTTGAGGGCCGCGGCCTGCGCGGCGGGCCCCAGATGCTCGGCAGCGACCGATCCGACTGCGAGACCCGCGTGGAAGGCCACCATGCGGCGTTCCCCACGCTCCAGCGCCGCGCGCACGGCCCGGCGGCAGGGTTCGCGGCGGTAGGCGGCGAGCAGCGGCTGGGTGC